>JAHDGO010000024.1:5112-14681 GCA_020627605.1 Yoonia sp. | reverse complement strand
ATGACGCCGCCCACACGGGGTGAGATGAAAACTTCGATGGAGGCGCTGATCCATCACTTCAAGCTTTACACCGAAGGCTTCCATGTGCCTGCCGGGGAGGTCTATGCAGCCGTTGAGGCACCCAAGGGTGAGTTCGGCGTTTATCTGGTGGCTGACGGCACCAATCGGCCATATCGCGCCAAGCTGCGCGCGCCGGGCTATCTGCACCTGCAGGCGATGGATTATATCTGCAAAGGGCATCAGCTGGCCGACGTCAGTGCCATCATCGGCACCATGGATGTGGTGTTTGGAGAGATCGACAGATGACACTTGGTGATATCCTGCTGGGTCTGCTGGTTGCGACGGGGTTTTTCGTTGCCGCCGCGGTCTCGCGGATTTTCCGGCGCAGCAGCACCGGGATTATCATCGGTGGTGTTTGCGGGATCGCCGTTTCGGTTGCGGTGCTGTTTTACGGGATGGAGTCGCTATTCTCTGGCGATGCGGCCCTTGATGACCCTGCAACAGTCGCCCCAGCGGCGTCGGATTAAGAACAAAGACCAAAGGGAGACCTGATAATGATGAAACGCAGCCTGATCGCCGTAGGATGCCTGACGCTGGCCGCTTGTGCCGATATGACGCCGCCGTCCGGCCCGGTTGGCGCCGCACCGGCCCCTGTCGCCCCGCCAGTGGTAGAGGCGACGCCGATGTCGGCCAAGGACCGTTTTGTGTCGGCCGCACAGGCCAATGGCTGTGTCGTCAACGAAGCCACATCACCCGCCATTCTGGCTGGCGCGACCCTGTCGGTTGATGATCTGGCCCGCATCCTGACTGAATTGCAGGCCGAGGGAAAAGGCGCTGTGTCGGCTGATGGCCAGTCCTTCCAGGTCACGACAGGTGCCTGCGCCTGATGGTGACTATCGGGTTGTCGGGGATGCTCCTTCTGCTAGGAGTAGGCCCCAGCCCGGCGGGTCTTGTCCCATTGGCGCTGTTTGCGGGCGCAAATAGCGCGATTATCTTAAACGGAATGAACTGATGCTACGTCGCCTATATCACGATCAACCAGAGAGCTTTGCCTTTACGCCGGACAACCAGACATGGGCCGAGGCGCAGATGAAGAAGTTCCCTGAGGGACGCCAAGCCTCTGCCATCATTCCGTTGCTGTGGCGCGCGCAAGAGCAGGAGGGATGGCTGAGCCGTCCCGCGATCGAGCATGTCGCCGCAATGCTGGACCTTGCTTATATGCGCGCGCTGGAAGTGGCGTCGTTCTATTTCATGTTCCAGCTGCAACCTGTTGGCTCCGTAGCCCATATCCAGGTCTGCGGCACACTGTCCTGCATGATCTGCGGGGCAGAGGATTTGATCGGTGTGTGTCAGGAAAAGATCGCTGACAAGCCCCATACCCTGTCTGCCGATGGCAAGTTTTCGTGGGAAGAGGTCGAATGCCTTGGGTCTTGCGCGAATGCGCCAATGGCCCAGATCGGCAAGGACTACTACGAGGATCTGACCGCCGCCCGACTGGGTGAGATCATTGATGAACTGGCCGCAGGGCAAGTGCCTGTGCCGGGCCCGCAGAATGGCCGCTTTGCCGCGGAACCGCTGAAAGGGCTGACCAGCCTGAAGGGCTATGACAGCGGCAAGACGAAATATAACGCCAGCGCACAGCTGGCCACTGACATCGGTGATACTGTCAAACGTATCGACGGGACCGAGGTGCCGTTTCTGGCCCCTTGGGTCAAGACCGACCAGCCAGCCAAGCCAAAGGTCAAGAAAGCCGCCGCACCGAAACCGGCAGCGGGCAAGCCTGCGGATGGCACCGGCGTCACCAAGCAGCAGGCGGTGGCAAAATCCAAGGCCAAACCCACCGGCAAGTCGAACCCCAACCCTGATCTTGAGAAAGAGCCCGAAACCCTGAGCGCGCCGCGCGATGGCGGTGCGGATGATCTGAAAAAGATCAGCGGTGTCGGGCCAAAGCTGGAAGGCGTGTTGAATGACATGGGCTTCTGGCATTTTGACCAGATCGCCAAATGGACCTCGGAAGAGATCGCATGGGTCGACAGCCGGTTGAAGTTCAAGGGCCGCATTGAACGTGACGATTGGGTCAGTCAGGCCGCCACATTGGCCAAATCGGTCTGATCCCCGCCAAATTTGGCGTCAAACCCCGAAAATTGCTGCGCATTCCCTGCCTGTGGTAGGGGGAACGCTGGTATTTCTTTACCCGTTGCTGTGCTTTCGGGTACAGGTATCAATGAGCGCGCGGGAACTGGCTGCCAGTCTTCGCGCGACAAAAGTCTGCAAGGCCGGAAAACGGTCATCTATGGGGAGATAAGACACAATGAAAGATACCGCACCAATCAGCATGGGTATTCTGGCCGTTTCGGCGCTGTTCGGCGTCATCGCGGCTGGCGTGGCCTGGGTCCTTTATGAATTCGGCCTGTTCGGGGGCTTTTTCATCGGCCTGTTGGTCGCCATTGTGGCCGCTATCGTATTGGCGCTTGGCTGGCGAGAGCCGCAGGAAGGCCCGCAAGGCGTTGCGGCACCGGCACCCAAGCCTGCAGCGGCACCCGCGCCAACGCCAGCGCCAGCCGCGGCTGCTGCCGCACCTGCGCCGGAACCTGCCCCGGCACCAAAACCCGCACCTGCACCAGAGCCAGCCCCTGTGGCGGCTGAACCCGCAGCAGCCGAAAAGCCGACCTTTTTGTCAGAGGCACGCGGCGGCAAGCCTGATGATCTGAAGCAGATCAAGGGTGTCGGCCCGAAACTGGAAAAAACCCTGCACGGCATGGGTATCTATCATTTTGACCAAATCGGCGGCTGGGGCGCGTCAGAGCTTGCCTGGATGGACGACAACCTTGAAGGCTTCAAAGGTCGTGCGTCGCGTGACAACTGGGTGCCGCAGGCCAAACTGTTGGCCGAAGGCGGGGAAACAGAGTTTTCCAAGAAGGTCGACAAGGGCGGCGTTTACTAAGGCGCCGACACCGCGATGGCCAAACATGGTGACACCGCACAGGCCCGGGCAGGACAACGCGTCGCGTTGCTTCTGGCCGGGGTTGGTGTTTTCTGGGTGCTGATCACAATGATTGGGTCGGAATACGGCTGGTCGATGCGGACCCGCGCCATTTTTGACCTTGCAGCGCTCGCCGGTTTCGGGTTTGCCCTGTGGCAGACATATAGGCTGTGGCGCGCGCGCCAGAACGACAAAGGGCGATGACTGATGCTCAAAGATGAGAACCGGATTTTCACCAACCTTTACGGGATGCATGACCGCACGCTGAAAGGCGCGCAACAGCGGGGCCATTGGGATGGCACTGCCGCCATCATCAAGAAGGGCCGTGACTGGATCATCAACGAGATGAAAGCCTCTGGCCTGCGCGGTCGCGGCGGCGCGGGTTTTCCGACCGGTCTGAAATGGTCGTTCATGCCCAAGGAAAGTGACGGGCGTCCGGCCTATCTGGTTGTCAACGCCGACGAGTCAGAGCCGGGGACATGCAAAGACCGCGAGATCATGCGCCATGATCCGCACACGCTGATCGAAGGCTGCCTGATTGCCAGCTTCGCGATGAATGCCAATGCCTGTTACATCTACATCCGTGGCGAATACATCCGCGAGAAAGAGGCGCTGCAGGCGGCCATCGACGAATGCTACGCCGCCGGTCTTGTAGGCCCCAATGCCGCCAAGTCGGGCTGGGATTTCGATATCTACCTGACCCATGGTGCGGGTGCCTATATCTGCGGCGAGGAAACAGCCCTGCTGGAAAGCCTTGAAGGCAAGAAGGGGATGCCGCGGATGAAGCCGCCGTTCCCGGCGGGTGCAGGGCTTTATGGCTGCCCGACCACGGTGAACAACGTGGAATCGATTGCCGTTGTGCCAACGATCCTGCGGCGTGGTGGCGAATGGTTCGCCTCGATGGGTCGCCCCAACAACGCTGGCACAAAGCTGTTTGCGATTTCCGGTCATGTGAACAACCCCTGCGTCGTTGAAGAGGAAATGTCGATTTCCTTTGAAGAACTGATCGAAAAGCATTGCGGCGGTATCAGGGGCGGCTGGGATAACCTGAAGGCGGTCATCCCCGGCGGGTCCTCGGTGCCGTGCGTGCGTGGCGAGAACATGCGCGATGCGATCATGGATTTTGATGCGCTGAAGGAAAAAGGGTCATCCCTTGGCACCGCAGCGGTGATCGTCATGGATAACTCGACCGACATGATCAAGGCGATCTGGCGGTTGTCGAAATTCTACAAGCATGAAAGCTGCGGCCAGTGTACGCCGTGCCGTGAGGGCACAGGCTGGATGATGCGCGTCATGAAACGGCTGGTCGAAGGCAACGCCAGCGTGGAAGAGATCGACATGCTGCTGGACGTGACAAAACAGGTCGAGGGTCATACGATCTGTGCATTGGGTGATGCGGCGGCCTGGCCTATTCAGGGTCTGATCAAGAACTTCCGCGACGAGATCGAGGACCGCATCAAGCATAAACGCATGGCAGGGATGGCAGCAGAATGATGACACGTGGATTGATTTTGGGCGCAGCACTGACGCTGGCCGCTTGTGAAACCGCTGGCACGCTGAACTTTGACGAGCCTGGCGTGAACCGTTTGTTTTCCATGTCGACGCCGGAATATTACGCGGCCACGACCATCGCCAGTCAGGTGGCGCAGAACTGCGCCCGCTATGCCTATGACAGTGGACTGGATGCCCAGATGAACGAGGCGCGCAACGAGGTTGGGCGCGGATCGCTGGCCGCTGCCAGCCAGCGCAATGCCATTGATCTGGAAACGGATGTGGCGCGCCGCAGCTTTCAGGCCAAGCATGACGTGGAACTGACAGGCACGGACCTGTGTGCTGCCGGTGACGCTGAAAAACTGGAAGGGTCCGCCATCGGTGCCCTTTTGCTGCCGGCCTGATCCGGCGCAATGGCGTTTCGCAATGTTCTTGACGGGGCCGCGAGCTTTGGCGCGGCCCTTTTTACATCTGCTGTCTGCGGATTGCCTGCCTGGTTCACGGTGGCAGCTGTGCGGGCAGAGATCGCGCCGGTCTGGGCCTACGGCGCGGCGGGCCTGCTGGCCATCATTGGCCTGATCCTGACGCTGGCGTTCTTGCGCAAGGGATTTGCTGGCGTCGCACCGACGCGGCAAAGGCGGCGCTAGGTGCATCTGGCAGAGTTCAATTTCGGCACACTGCGCTATCCTTGGGACGATCCGCGCATTGCGGGCTTTCAGAATGCGATTGAACAGGTGAACGCCATCGCGGCACGCAGCCCCGGTTTTGTCTGGCGGCTGGACGATGACGCCATGGAAGTAGTGCAAGAAGACCCAGATGGCCCATTGGCTGACCGCCCCAACACGGCCTCGACCCTGTCGGTCTGGGAGGATGCGGGCACGCTTTACCGCTTTGTCACCAAAACCCTGCATGCCCGGATCATGCAAGGTGCGCCAGACTGGTTTGTGCCGGACGACAGCGGGCACCTTGTCTGCTGGTATGTGCCGCAAGGGCACCAGCCAAGCGTTGCCGAAGGCATGGCGCAGTGGGTACGGGTCCAAACGCAAGGTGAAACTGAAAACACCTTTTCTGCCAAAGGTTTGAAGGCGCGCGCTGCCGCTGCATAGGCGCGATCACACCGATAGCGGCCGCCTGATATTGAATATCGGCGGCCAAGCCGCGATCTCTATCCCCAAGAGGCAGGGCCATCGTGCCCGGCATTGCAGGAGAAAGCAGATGAAAAAATTGCTGTTCACAGGTGCTGCGATCATGACCATCGTCGCCACCGCAGGGAGCCTTTCGGCGCAGACCGCACTGAAGGACGTGGCCAAGATCCGCGACGGGATCATCTATGCCGGTATGGCCTACGAGATTTCAGAGCAGTGCCCGTCCATCAGCGCACGGCTGTTTCGCGGCATCGGCTATCTGAATTCCCTGAAAAATCACGCATCCGAACTGGGCTATTCTGACGCCGAAATCGACGCCTACATCGATGACGACGCTGAAAAGGACAGGCTGGAGGCGCTCGCACGTCAGCAGCTCACATCAATGGGGGCCGTTTCGGGCGATCCGGCCAGTTATTGCGCGGTTGGTCGCGCCCAGATGGATGCGAATACGCGGGTTGGCTGGCTCTTGCGCTAAGGCGTTCTGCGGCGACTGTTTTTCGCAGGTTTTTTTGTCGATCCGACTGGCATCATACGGCATGGCACGCTAAACCCGGTGCGACGCGCCTGACCCCGCTTAGGGCAACAGGCGACACTGGGAACATATAAGGCACGCCATGTCTGATCTGCGCAAAGTCGTCATTGATGGAAATGAGGTCGAAGTTGACGGGGCCATGACCCTGATCCAGGCCTGTGAAGAGGCGGGGATCGAGATCCCGCGTTTCTGCTATCACGAACGGCTTTCGATTGCTGGCAACTGCCGCATGTGTCTGGTTGAGGTTGTGGGCGGCCCGCCCAAGCCCGCCGCATCCTGCGCGATGCAGGTGCGCGATCTGCGTCCCGGCCCCGAAGGCCAGCCGCCGGTGGTCAAGACGAACTCTCCGATGGTGAAGAAGGCCCGCGAGGGCGTGATGGAGTTTTTGCTGATCAATCACCCGCTGGATTGCCCGATCTGCGATCAGGGTGGCGAGTGTGAATTGCAGGATCAGGCAATGGCTTACGGCGTTGATTTCAGCCGCTTCCGGGAGCCCAAACGCGCGACAGAGGATCTGGACCTCGGCCCGCTTGTCGAAACCCATATGACCCGCTGCATTTCCTGCACCCGCTGCGTGCGCTTCACGACAGAGGTCGCTGGCATTCACCAGATGGGCCAGACTGGCCGCGGTGAGGATGCAGAGATTACGTCCTACCTGGGCGAAACGCTCGACAGTAACCTGCAGGGCAACATCATTGATTTGTGCCCGGTGGGTGCGTTGGTGTCGAAGCCTTACGCCTTTACCGCCCGCCCGTGGGAGCTGAGCAAGACCGAAAGCATCGACGTGATGGATGCGCTGGGGTCGAATATCCGCGTGGATACCAAGGGCCGTGAAGTCATGCGGTTTCTGCCACGCAACCACGACGGCGTGAACGAGGAATGGATTTCCGACAAGACCCGTTTTGTCTGGGACGGGCTGCGCAAGCAGCGTCTTGATACCCCGTATATGCGCGAGAATGGCAAACTGCGCAAAGCAAGCTGGGGCGAGGCTCTGGAAGCCGCCGCTGCTGCGATGAAAGACAAGAAACTCGGCGGTCTGGTCGGTGACCTAGCCCCGGTAGAGGCCGCATTTGCCCTGAAGCAATTGATTGAAGGGCAGGGCGGTGTTGTCGAATGCCGCACCGATGGTGCGAAACTGCCTGCTGGCAACCGGTCGGCCTATGTCGGCAATGCGGCGATCGAGGACATCGACGACGCGGAAATGATCCTGCTGATCGGCACCAACCCACGTGAAGAGGCGCCGGTGCTGAACGCCCGCATCCGCAAGGCTTGGGCCAAGGGCGCCAAGGTCGCACTGATCGGTGAGCCGGTCGATCTGACCTATGACTACATGCATCTGGGCACAGATCGCGCGGCGTTGACCGATCTTTCCAAAATGGATCACTCTGACAAGGACGGCGTGCGCGGTGTAATGATCGTCGGCCAGGGTGCTTTGAACGAGGCTGATGGTGCAGCCGTTTTGGGTACCGCCATGCAGACCGCCGCTGCCGGATCATCGAAATTCATGGTGCTGCACACCGCTGCTGGCCGCGTCGGTGCGCTGGATGTCGGTGCTGTCGCGCCGAATGGCATGGATGACCTGAGCGGGGCCGAGGTGATCTACAACCTTGGCGCGGACGAGGTGGATATCGCGCCGGGTGCCTTTGTGATCTATCAGGGCAGCCATGGCGACCGTGGCGCGCATCGTGCCGATATCATCCTGCCATCTGCCGCCTACACAGAAGAAAACGGCCTGTTCGTGAACACCGAAGGCCGCCCGCAACTGGCGCTTCGCGCCAGCTTCCCGCCGGGCGAGGCCAAGGAAAACTGGGCAATCCTGCGGGCGCTCTCTGCCGAATTGGGCGCGACATTGCCGTTTGACAGCATGGCGCAACTGCGTCAGGCGCTGGTCGCGGCACACCCGCATCTGGGCGAGATCGACGAGGTCGCGGAAAACGACTGGCAGCCGCTGCCAGCGGGCAAGCTGGGCGACGCCGCCTTCCGCAATGCGGTCAGTGATTTCTATCTGACGAACCCGATTGCCCGCGCGTCATCCCTGATGGCGGAGTTGAGCGCGAACGCAAAGGCACGTAAATCCGCGCCTATGGCTGCGGAATAAGGACGACGGCGATGGTTGAATTCTTTACCCAAACCAACCTTGGCATCGTTCTGGTGATCCTTGGCCAATGTTTGCTGGTCCTGATCCCATTGCTGCTGGCGCTGGCGTTTCTGATGTATGCCGACCGCAAGGTCTGGGCCGCTGTGCAGATGCGCAAGGGACCGAACGTCGTGGGGGCCTTTGGCCTGCTGCAATCCTTTGCCGATTTTCTGAAATACATCGTCAAGGAAATCGTGGTGCCTGCGGGGGCGGACAAGTTCGTGTTCTTCCTTGCCCCGATGATCGCCTTTGTGCTGGCGGTGATTTCATGGGCCGTGATCCCGTTCAACGAAGGTTGGGTTCTGGCCGATATCAACGTTGCGATCCTGTATATCTTCGCTATCGGCAGCCTTGAGGTTTACGGCGTGATCATGGGCGGCTGGGCCTCAAACTCCAAATACCCGTTTCTTGGTTCGCTGCGGTCCGCCGCACAGATGATTTCCTATGAGGTGTCGATTGGCCTGATCATCATCGGTGTGATCATTTCCACCGGGTCGATGAACCTGACGGCCATCGTGAACGCGCAGGATGGCAATGCCGGCCTGTTCAACTGGTACTGGGTTGCGCATTTCCCGATGCTGTTTTTGTTCTTTGTCAGCGCCCTGGCCGAAACCAACCGGCCACCGTTTGACCTGCCAGAGGCGGAATCAGAACTCGTCGCGGGCTATCAGGTGGAATATTCATCGACGCCGTTCCTGCTGTTCATGATTGGAGAGTTGATGGCCGTCGTGCTGATGTGCGCGCTGGTGTCGCTCTTGTTCCTTGGTGGCTGGCTGTCGCCTATTCCGGGGCTGCCAGATGGCATCCTGTGGATGGTGCTGAAGATGGCGTTCTGCTTCTTCATCTTCGCGATGATCAAGGCGATCACGCCGCGCTATCGCTATGACCAATTGATGCGGATCGGCTGGAAGGTCTTCCTGCCCATGTCGCTGGCCTGGGTGGTGATCGTATCATTCCTGGCGAAATACGAGGTTCTGGGGGGCTTTTGGGCCCGCTGGACGATGGGAGGCTAAGCCATGACCCAAATTGATTACACACGCGCCGCGAAATACTTCCTGCTGCAGGACGTCTGGCAGGGGTTCAAGCTGGGGATGAAATACTTCTTTTCCCCCAAGGCCACGCTGAATTATCCGCATGAAAAGGGGCCGCTGTCGCCCCGTTTTCGTGGTGAACACGCCCTGCGCCGTTATCCCAATGGCGAGGAACGCTGCATCGCCTGCAAACTCTGCGAGGCGGTTTGCCCCGCACAGGCGATCACCATCGATGCCGAACCGCGCGATG
>JAHDGO010000024.1:0-5102 GCA_020627605.1 Yoonia sp. | reverse complement strand
CATCGACATGACGAAATGCATCTACTGCGGCTTCTGCCAAGAGGCGTGCCCCGTTGATGCCATTGTCGAAGGCCCGAATTTCGAGTTTTCGACCGAGACGCGCGAAGAGTTGTATTACGACAAGGAAAAGCTCTTGGAAAACGGCGACCGCTGGGAATCCGAGATTGCGCGCAACCTTGAACTGGCTGCGCCTTAGACCGACCCCCTTTGACGCCATGATGATGATGGGCCAGGATTGGGCGCATGAATCCGGCGCTGGAATCCTTCACGCCGAAGGGGTTTGAGGCGTTGTTTCCCACCATGCCCAAGGACCTGATGGAAACCTTCATGGGCAAGGGGATCAGCCCGGATGGGCTGGACGCAAAAACCCGGCTCTTGCTGACCCTTGCGGCATTGACGGTGCTGGGCGCGCAGGCAGAGGCGCAGATTCGCATCACCGTCCGCCATCTGGTCGAGGCCGGGGCGACGAAACAGGAAATCGCCGAAACGATTGCCCAGATGGGCATGTTCGCCGGTGTGCCGGCCATGACCAAGGCCATGGAACTGGCGACCGAAGTCTTAGAAAAGGACGATCAGGCATGACCGTTTTCGCATTCACCTTCTATCTTTTCGCCGTGGCGACCGTGGCGGGTGGTCTGATGACCGTTGTCAGCCGCAACCCGGTGCATTCGGTGCTGTGGCTGATCCTGGCGTTTCTGTCTTCGGCGGGGCTTTTCGTTACGCTCGGCGCTGAATTCGTCGCGATGCTGCTGATCATCGTCTACGTCGGCGCGGTCGCGGTGCTGTTCCTCTTTGTGGTGATGATGCTGGACGTCGATTTCGCAGAGTTGAAGGCGGAGATGACCAAGTATCTGCCGCTCGCACTGCTGATTGGCGTGGTGATCCTGATGCAGCTTGCGCTGGCCTTTGGCGTCTGGGGCTTTGCCGATGGGGTTGAGGGCCGGATCGCAGCACCTGCTGGTGATCTGGACAACACCCGCGCGTTGGGTTTGTTGATCTATGACAAATACATCCTGCTGTTCCAGCTGGCCGGGCTGATCCTGCTGGTCGCGATGATCGGGGCGATTGTCCTGACGCTGCGCCACCGTGTGGATATCAAGCGTCAGAACGTGCTGGCCCAGATGTACCGCGACCCTGCCAAGGCGATGGAATTGAAAGACGTGAAACCGGGGCAGGGGCTGTAATCGCGGATGCGCACCCTCGCCATCATATCCGTTGCTGCGACGCTGCTTGCCAGTCAGGTCAATGCCCTGACGCTGGCCGAGTGCAAGCGCACGACACACCCCAGCCATGGCGGCGAGATCCGCCATATGGATCTGGGCGAGGGCCGCGTGATCTGGCTGGATTGGTGGAGCCAGGAAGGCACCGCGAAAGGGTTCAGCCTTGTGGATTGCGCCAGCGGCGAGACGCTGGCGTTCCGCACGGCAGAGGAAAACATGGGACGGCGCAGCGCATTTGACCGTACTGACGATGCGATTGCCGTGCTGGAGCGTCACCAATCAGGCGCGCGCGTCTTTGCGACGTTTGGACGGATCGCGGCCGATCTGGAGTTTATTGCACGCGATATCGAAATCGCTGTGCGGACGGATGAAACATGCGCCTGTGCCGCCGCCTATCCGGGGCTGCGCGGGGACAAGACGGAATTTGTGCTGGAGGCAGCGGGCTGACCCGCCGCACCGGCAATAGAAAATAAGACCGGGGCCAATACCCCAGAGGGACGAATGAATGATCGGACTTGAACATTATCTCACGGTGGCGGCAGCCCTGTTTGTGATCGGCATCTTCGGGCTGTTCCTGAACCGCAAGAACGTGATCATCCTCTTGATGAGCATCGAACTGATGTTGCTGGCCGTAAACATCAACTTCGTGGCTTTCTCCAGCTATCTGGGCGATCTGGCGGGACAGGTCTTTACCCTGTTCGTGCTGACCGTCGCCGCCGCCGAGGCCGCGATTGGCCTTGCGATCCTTGTCTGTTTCTTCCGCAACCGCGGCACCATCGACGTTGAAGACGTCAACGTGATGAAGGGCTAATTACATGGAAACCATCATCCTTTTTGCCCCGCTTGTAGGTGCCCTGCTGTGCGGGTTCGGCTGGAAGCTGATTGGCGAGACCGCAGCACAATGGACCGCGACAAGCCTCTTGTTCCTGTCGGCCATCCTGTCATGGATCATCTTCCTGAGCTTTGATCCCTCGGCGCATCCCAATGGCGGCTATACCGTCAATATCCTGCGCTGGATCGAAAGCGGCACGCTGTCGACGGACTGGGCCATTCGCATGGACCGTCTGACCGCGATCATGCTGATCGTGATCACGACTGTCTCGGCGCTCGTCCACCTGTATTCATTCGGCTACATGGCCCATGACGAGAACTTCAAGGAAGGGGAAAGCTATCGCCCCCGTTTCTTTGCCTATCTGTCGTTCTTTACCTTTGCGATGTTGATGCTGGTGACCGCTGACAACCTCGTGCAGATGTTCTTTGGCTGGGAAGGTGTTGGCGTCGCGTCATACCTGTTGATCGGCTTCTACTACCGCAAGCCTTCGGCCAACGGGGCCGCGATCAAGGCGTTTGTGGTCAACCGTGTTGGTGATTTCGGCTTCGCGCTCGGCATCTTTGCCCTTTACATGGTGACCGACAGCATCCGGTTTGAGGATATCTTTGCCGCGATCCCTGATTTGCAGGGCGACACGATCACATTCGCATGGCGCGAGTGGGATACACTGAACCTGATTGCGGTCCTGTTGTTCATCGGGGCGATGGGCAAATCGGCACAGCTGATCCTGCACACGTGGTTGCCTGACGCGATGGAAGGCCCGACGCCTGTGTCGGCCCTGATCCACGCTGCCACCATGGTGACTGCCGGTGTCTTCCTTGTCTGCCGCATGTCACCGCTGATGGAATTCGCGCCTGCCGCCACTGACTTTATCGTCTTCCTTGGGGCCACCACCGCCTTTTTCGCGGCGACCGTGGGTCTGGTGCAGAACGATATCAAGCGCGTGATCGCCTATTCGACCTGTTCGCAGCTGGGCTACATGTTCGTGGCCGCTGGTCTGGGTGTCTACTCTGTCGCAATGTTCCACCTGCTGACGCATGCGTTCTTCAAGGCGATGCTGTTCCTTGGGGCAGGTTCCGTCATTCACGCGATGCATCACGAACAGGACATGCGGAACTATGGCGGGCTGCGCCACAAGATCCCCAAGACCTTCTGGATGATGATGATCGGCACGCTGGCCATCACAGGTGTGGGTATTCCACTGCTTTATGTGGGCTTTCCGGTTGGGTTCGCTGGCTTTGTGTCGAAGGATGCGATAATCGAAAGCGCCTATGCAGGCACTGCTGGCGGCTATGCCTTCTGGATGCTGGTGATCGCGGCCCTGATGACCAGTTTCTACAGCTGGCGCCTGATGTTCATGACCTTCTACGGCACGCCGCGCGGCGACAAGCACACGCATGAACATGCCCACGAAAGCCCGACAAGCATGCTGGCACCACTTTATGTGCTGGCGATTGGTGCGGTGCTGTCGGGGATGGTGTTTTACAAGCCGTTCTTTGGCAGTGACGAAAGCGTCGGTAAATACTTCGGGGCCATTGTCGCCGAAGAAAAGGCCGAGGCGAACCTTGGGTTCAGTCTGGTCGCACCGGCCTATGCCGCAAGTGCAGAGGGCGAAGCAGAGGGCGACGACCATGGCAAGGCGGCCTGGCCGGAGGTACCGGGGCAGGGTGCCATCTTCAAACACCCTGACAACCACGTCCTGCATGAGGCGCATCTGGTCCCGAAATGGGTGAAGCTGTCGCCGTTCATTGCGATGCTTGCAGGTTTTGCGCTGGCCTATCAGATGTATATCCGGCGGCCTGACCTGCCTGCGAAACTCGCCAGACAGCAGGCCCCGCTTTACAATTTCCTGCTGAACAAGTGGTACTTTGACGAGATCTACGATTTCCTTATCGTGCGGCCTGCCTTCGCCCTGGGGCGCATCCTGTGGAAGCGCGGTGATACCGGCACGATTGACGGCGGGATCAATGGGCTTGCCATGGGGATTATCCCCTTCTTCACCAAGCTCGCTGGCCGGGCGCAATCGGGTTACATCTTCAGCTACGCCTTTGCGATGGTGCTTGGGATTGCTGCTTTGCTGACATGGGTCACGCTGTTCGGGGGGGCGAAATAATGGGCAATATCCTTTCCCTCACGACCTTCCTGCCACTGCTGGGCGCGGCCATTCTGGCGCTGTTCCTGCGGGGCGATGATGCCGCCGCACAACGCAATGCCAAATGGGTGGCACTGGTCACAACCGTGGTGACCTTTGTCTGTTCGCTATTCATCCTGACGAATTTCAACCCCGCCGACACCGGGTTCCAGATGGTGGAAACCCGCGAATGGCTGCTGGGCTTGCAATACAAGATGGGTGTAGACGGGATCAGCATCCTGTTTGTGATGCTGACGACCTTCCTGATGCCTTTGGTGATCGCATCCTGCTGGGATGTGAACAGCCGGGTGAAGGAATATATGATCGCATTCCTTGTGCTGGAAACGCTGATGCTGGGCGTGTTCCTCGCCCTTGATCTGGTGCTGTTCTACCTCTTCTTCGAGGCGGGTCTGATCCCGATGTTCCTGATCATCGGCATCTGGGGCGGCAAGAACCGCATCTATGCGTCGTTCAAGTTCTTCCTCTACACCTTCCTTGGCTCTGTTCTGATGCTGGTGGCGATGGTTGCCATGTTTGCTGATGCGGGGACCACCGACATTCCGACACTGATGACCCACACCTTTGGCACGGAGAACTTCAGCGTGCTGGGCATTCAGATCGTTGGCGGGATGCAGACGTTGTTGTGGCTTGCCTTCTTTGCCAGTTTTGCGGTGAAGATGCCGATGTGGCCCGTTCATACATGGCTGCCGGATGCACACGTGCAGGCGCCGACGGCGGGCTCTGTCGTGCTGGCCGCGATCCTGTTGAAGATGGGCGGCTATGGCTTCCTGCGGTTCAGCCTGCCGATGTTCCCGGTGGGGTCAGAGGTGATGGGGCCGCTGGTCCTGACCTTGTCAGCCATCGCCATTGTCTACACCTCGCTTGTCGCGCTGGTGCAGGAAGACATGAAAAAACTGAT
>JAHDGO010000023.1 GCA_020627605.1 Yoonia sp. | reverse complement strand
CGAGATTGCCGCGATGGATGACAGCACCGCAGACGGTGACGAAGACCTGCTGCGCGCGATGCACAAGGCGATCCATGACGTGACCATGGGGGTTGAGACCTTTGGCTTTAACGCAGCAATTGCAAAGCTTTACGCCTTTACCAACACACTGGCGAAATCCAGGGCCGGCGGTGCGGCCAAGAAACAAGCCGCCCGCGTGCTGGCACAACTGATGTCCCCCATGACCCCGCATCTGTCAGAAGAGCTGTGGGCGATGCTGGGCGGCACTGGTCTGATCGCCAATGCGCCCTGGCCCGTTGCGGACAACGCGATGCTGGTAGAGGACACCGTCACGATGCCGATCCAGATCAACGGCAAGCGCAAAGCGGAAATCAACGTCGCTGCCGATGCCGAAAAAGCGGACATCGAGGCGATGGCACTGGCGCTGGATGTTGTGCAGAACGCGCTGAATGGTGGCGCGCCGAAAAAGCTGATCGTCGTGCCGGGCAGGATTGTGAACATTGTCATCTGATCGCCTGCCCCGCCGCGCCGTTTTGCTGGCCCTGATCGGGCTTGGGGGCTGCGGGTTTGCGCCGATTTACGGTGATGGCGGCGGGCTGCGCGGGCAGATCAGTTTTGACAGCAACGACAGTGTTGCGGGCTTTCGCCTGCGCGAACAGCTTGAACTGCGCTTTGGCGGCGGCGGCGCCGGTGCGCCCTACCGCCTGCGCGCCACGGTCAGAACGCGCGAACGCGCAGCGGCGATCGACGCCGATGGTGACACCACCCGGCTGAACATCGTCGGATCAGCCGAATGGGTGCTGTCAGACAGCACGACAGGCCGCCGCATTGAGGATGGTACGGTTGAAGCCTTTACCGGCTATTCCGCCGCCGCCTCTACCGTGGCCACACAATCGACCCGTGATGATGCGCTGAACCGGCTGGCCATTATTCTTGCAGATCTGATTGCCAGCCGCCTGCTCGCGCTGACGCAGGACCTGGCCCCATGAAAATGACCGGTGCGGCCGCGGCAGGGTATCTGCGCAAGCCTGATCCGGCCCATGCCGCGTTGCTGATCTTTGGTGCAGACCCGATGCGGGTGGCTGACAGGCGCCAGCACGTCATTCAAACGCTGGTCGGCCCGCAGGGCGAGGAAGAGATGCGCCTGACGCGGATCAATGCAGGCGATTTGCGCAAGGACCCCGCGCTCCTGAGCGATGCGATCAAGGCGCAGGGGTTTTTTCCGGGTCATCGCGTCGCCTTTGTCGAGGATGCGACTGATGGGCTGTCCAAGATCGTGGATGCCGCGCTGGCAGACTGGCAGCAGGGGGATGCGCAGGTTGTCATCACCGCAGGCCAGCTGACGGCGAAATCCGCCCTGCGCAAGGTAGTCGAAGGGCATGCCAATGCGGTTGCCATCGGTCTTTATGATGATCCGCCGTCTATCGCGGATATCGAACAGGCCATTGTTGCGACCGGCATCGCCCAACCTGACCGCACCGTGATGGAGGCGTTGGTTGCATTGGCCAACACGCTGGAACCTGGCGATTTCCGCCAGACGCTGGAAAAGATCAGCCTTTACAAGATGGGTGATGACACACCGCTGAGCGTGGCCGATGTGATGATCAACGCGCCGCAATCAGCAGAGGTCGATGTCGATGCCGTGCTGGATGTGGTGGCGACCGGGCAGGCCGATCAGCTTGCGCCGCTGCTGCGCAATCTGGCCGCCCAAGGGGTGGCCCCGGTCACACTATGCATCGGGGCAATGCGCCATTTTCGCCGGTTGCACACTGTGGCATCTGACCCCGGCGGTCCGGCTGCCGGGGCGGGGCGATTGCGCCCGCCAGTCTTCGGTCCACGGCGCGACAAGATTGTGCGGCAGGCTGGCGGCTGGGGCCGCGACCGGCTGGAACGGGCGCTGACCGTGCTGACGGATGTGGATTTGCAACTGCGTTCGGCCAACACCGCGCCGTCAGATGCGTTGATGGAACGCGCACTGATCCGGCTGGCGATGATGGCGCGCCGGTAACACGAAAAAAGGCAGGCCGTTGGGCCTGCCCTTTCGCAAAAAAAGATCAAAGATCTGATTTATGCGTCTTCTTCGTCTTCGGCGTTCACAGCGGCTGCGATCAGCAGTGCTGCAAGCACACCCAGAACCACGTAGGTGGGGCTGATGGAAGAAGTCGGTGCTGGCTCTGGTGCTGGCTCAACCATCACAACAGGGGCTTCCATGACTTCATCGCTCATGCCACCGGCGGTAGCTGCAACGCCGGACACTGCAAGTGCAGATGCGACGGCAAGTGTAGTTGTAAGGCGCATATCGGTACTCCATTCATGCACAAGGCGGATTGGCCAAAGCGTGACCTGACCGCATGTCTGCTATTGAATCAGGCCCTGTGGATAAAACAAAGGGCTTTGTTTCCGAATTAGAAAACGTCGATCTGTAGAAATCCTGCATCAGGTGACACGGCTTGCACGCTGCGGATCATGCGCCCGGATGGGTTGAGCCAATAAACATTGGTCAATGAGAGCCCTTCACCGGTGCATTCTTCCTCAAATTTGGTCGCCGGATAGGTCCTTTGCAGGCGATTTACGGGGTCGGAGCCCGCCGAAACGATGCGGCACTGCAACACTCTGGCCAAAATCTGGTCCTGATCATCAAGGAAATCCATGCGTTTCTGCACCGTGCCGCCGCCCGCGCGGATGGCCTGCCATGTCGCGGCCGTGTCGGCGCCCATGATATCGCGTGGCAAGCCGCGGGTGGCCGCGAGCACGCCATTTTCCTCGGTGATGCTGATCCCATCGCCGCCAATCCACGTGGTGCGCGTGCCGTTTTCGCCAGCTTTCACCATGGTGGTCCAGCGGTCGAGATCGCGGATATTGACCCGCAGAAAGGTGCCGGGGTTGTCCAGCAGATCGTCTTCGCTGGCGTTAATCTGCTGCCCTACTGGCGGGGCCTCTGCCCCTGTGACCGCACCGACAACCTGCCCCACGACGCCGCTATCGCTGATCGCGCTGCAAGACATCATCAGCGTTGTTGTCAGGATCAGACCTGCCCGGATTGCTGTCATCATCTCCAGAACCGCCCCCATGTATCTGTCAGGTCTGCCGTATGTGCATCACGCACCACATCGTAAAGACGCCCGTCCACGCGCAGCCGCGCACCGCCGTCCCCGGACCGGGTCCGCAGTGTCGTGCCATAGGCGCGGCGGGTGGGCTGCCCTGTCAGGAAATCCTGCGGGATCGAAACGACGACACCCTTGTTGTAGGACCCCTCGCCAAAGCTGTCAGGATCAACGTCGGTTTGGGTCACATAGGCCCCGACGCGTACGCCGTTTTGATATTCGCGGTCCAGCCGCAGCGTGGCACCCCAGTCGCCGGCAAGATAGCGCCCCATGTCAAGCTGCCCGTGATAGCCGCCGCCAAGATCGTAGTAGGCAGACAGATGCCCGGTTGTGACGCTGTAGTCATATTCATCAAAGCCAAAGCCCATGTCGGTGTTCCGCTGGGCCACTTCGTTCAGCTCAAACCCAAGGCCGAACCGGCTGTTGACCGGTTTCCAAAGGACCTCTGCGGAGATGCCCCCGAACATCCGTTCCAGATACCCCAGGCTGACGCGGCTGTAGATGTCATCGGCGGGTCGGCCAAAATGCGTCAGCGTCAGTCTTTCCAGCACCGGGAATCCATCATCACCGTAGAATCCGCCGTCCGTGCGGACGTTCTGCAGCTCTGGCGTTGCGTCTGTGCCGGGGTCCTCTGCATCGTTGCGCAGCAGGCTTTGCCCGATGGTGCCTGACAGGATGAACTGCGGCGAGAATGCATAAGAGGCATTCAGGCGCACGCCAGCATCAGCCGTCAGGCCACCACTCTGGCCCGACAGTTCGACAAAGGGTGCAAACCCCCATGACAGTGCGGCGGCATCCGCCTGCGCGTCCGCCAGTGTTGCGTCATTGCCTGCATGATCAAATTCTGTGCGTGCCAGCAAATCCGCCGCCGCGCCAGGGCGGTTTTCCAGCGCCTCAAGATCGCTGCGCGCGATGCGAGCAGACGACAGACCAATGCCTTCATCCTCCGGCTCAAGGATAAAGACCTCTATCGCGCCGGGCATGATCTGGCTCATCATTCGTGCGGCACGGCCAATGGCCTGTGCGTTGGACCGGTAGCGTCTGTTGATGAACCGCGCGCGTGCTGTACGGTCCGTCAATTCCAGCCCCGTCAGCGTCAACCCCTCAATCGCCATTGTCGCGGCCAATGCGCTGCGCAGGCTTTCAGGCGGTGTCGCAGAACGGTCCCATGTCGTGGCCTGCCGCGCGCTGTTGCTGCGCAGATTGACAGGGGCTGGGGCCGTCTCCAGCCCGGCCCTGCCGGGGCGGGTATTGGCGTTCAGCATATAGGTGCCGGAAAACGCCAGCGTCGTGCCGTTCAGCGCGCTGAGTGACAGTTGCAGATTATCGCTTTGCCGGTAGGTGACGCCGATGCTGTAGGGGCTTTCGACCTCGACCGCGGGGGCAAAGGCATCTGCGGCGTAGGCGATAGAGGAATATTCCGCCTGCACCCCCCAGCTGTCGTTGATCTGGTAGGACAGCCCGCCAAAGACCGCCGCATCACCTGCAAACCACGCGTCGCTGGCCGATTGCCCGCCGGGTTCACTTTCATCAAAAACGGGCCTGTCAGCGCGAGAGGAGATCGGGTTATCAAACCCGCCTTCGCTGCCCATGGCGCCCCAGCCAAGTCCTGCGGTGACCACCAGACTGTCGCCGATGGATTTGCTCGCCACGACATACTCCGATTGCAGCCTGCCGGGCGTCAGGAAATCCCGCAAACCGATGGCGATGGCGGGCACATAGCTGCCTTCCTCGACCAATTGGTATTTCAGATCGAACCCACGCTCGAACTCATCCTCCACAATGCCTGCGGCAGTGCCATCATAGAGGTCGATAATCGCATAGCGCACGGACCCGGACAGCCGGGGCGTCAGCTGATAGTCCAGCACCGCCTGAAACAGCCCGTCGCGATAGGACAAGGTGCCAGCAAGTGTGCCCTCAGGCGCAGTGGTGGCGACCGGCATTTCCAGCAGTCCGGGCGTGCCGTAGATCGAATAGGTGGTGGGCAGTTCCTGCGCTGATGCAGCCAGCCCCAGCACCAGTGTCATGGCCGAGGATCCTAGGAAAACCGAACGTTGCATCTGCACTCTCCACCCTGTCGTGGGATCAGGTCTAACGGGATATGGGCGGGTTTGGAATGCTCAATTCCGCGTGCTGGCCAGGGTCTGCCAGATACCGCAGCGCCCCTTTGGCTGCCAGACGCCCTGTCGCCAGACAGGCGGTGATCAGATAGCCGCCTGTCGGGGCCTCCCAATCCAGCATCTCGCCAGCAGCAAAGACGCCGGGCCGGTCGTGCAGCATCAGGCCGTCTGTCAACGCGTCAAAGCGCAAACCGCCGGCGGTGGAAATCGCCTCGTCCATGGGGCGCGGGCCGTCGTGGTTGACGGGCAGCGCCTTGATCAGCGGGGCAAGGTCGTCGGGGAAGGGTCGCCCGAACTCCGCCAGCAACGCCAGACGCACAGGATCAAGCCGCAGCACCTTGCGCAAATGGTTGGTCAGGCTGGTCTTGCCGCGTGGCTTTTGTAAGGCGGTGTGTACCTTGGCCAGTGGCCAGTCCGGCATCAGGTCCAGCCTCAGCGGGGCACCTTCGCGCAAGGCACGCGAGATCGCATAGATCCCGCCACCTTCTATCCCTGTGGCAGAGATCACGATCTCGCCCCGCGACATGACTGCACCCGCATGCAGGGCCAGTGATTTGACCGGTGTGCCGAAATGGCGTGTCATGTGGTCTGACCACGGTACGAGAAAACCCATATTGGCTGGTGCAAAGGGTGTCGTCAGTCCTGGCACATGCCGCACCCATGCACCGTCAGAGCCGAGCCGCGCCCAACTGGCCCCGCCAAGCGCCAGAATGGTGACGTCGGGCTGCATCTGCGCTGGCCCGTCTGCCGTATCAAAAGCCACCGCGCCCTGATCCCAGCCTTGCCAGCGCCAGCGGGTTTGCAGGGTCACACCATAGCTGTCCAGCCGCCCCAGCCATGCCCGCAACAAGGGCGATGCTTTCATCGCCTTGGGAAAAACCCTGCCTGTCGACCCGGTAAAAAGCGGTTGTGAAAGGCCGGTCGCCCAGGCCATCACCTCTGCCGGTCCAAAGTCAGCCAGCGCTGCGTGCAGGGTTGGATGCAGATCAGGGCTAAAGGCACTCAGGAATGCACCTTCCCCCTCTTGCTTGGTCAGGTTCAGCCCGGATTTGCCCGCCATCAGAAACTTGCGCCCGACGGATGGCATGGCGTCTGCCACAGTCACCGACACGCCAGCGCCGCCCAGTACCTCTGCCGCCATCAGCCCGGCGGGCCCGGCACCGATGACCAATGCACTGGTCACGTTGGCAGGGTGCCCTTCACCTCAATCACACGGTGCGGGTAGGGGATTTCGATGTCGTTGTCCTTCAACGCGTTCCAGATCAGGAACAGAACATCAGAGGCATATTTGTTCTTGCCGTCGTCGATGCCTTCGACCCAGAATTCCACCCCGAAATCGATGCCGCTGTCGCCAAAGCCGCGCAGCTCACAATCCGGGGCCTCTGGTTCAGACAGCACACCGGGATGGGTGGCGACCGCGGCCTCGATAATTGCTGGCACAGTGTTGATATCGGTGTCGTAGCTGACGGAAAACGGCACCTCCAGCCGGTTGGCCGAACCGCTGTCGGAATAGTTGACGACACGGGTTGTGATGAAATCTTCGTTCGGGACAACGATCCAGCGCCCGTCATAGGTTTCCAGGATCGTGGCGCGGGCCATCATCTTGATGATCGTCCCGGCCTCACCCCCGTCCAGCTCGACATAGTCGCCAACGGTTGCCTGCCCTTCGATCATCAGGATCACGCCAGAGATGAAGTTGGAGGCGATCTTTTGCAGGCCAAAACCCAGACCCACACCAATCGCACCACCCAGAATGGCCAGCGACGACAGGCTGATCCCCATGATGTTCATCAGCATCAGGAACGCGATGCCAAAGATCGCGATTTCACTGGCCTTGATGGCCAGTTGCCGGATCGCGGGGCGCATCTGCTGCTGTTCGATGTATGCCGAGGATTGCGAGTTTGACCACTGCCCCAGCCAGAACAGGAAAGCCCCGGCAACGATGCCGCGCACCAGTGCGAGGGCCGAGAAGTTGATGTTGCCAAGACTGACACGCGTTTCGTCAAGAAACACGATCAGATCGTCCAGAAACCCGATGGCATAAAGTGCGGCGACCGGGACCAGCACCAGACGCGCCATGGTTTTCAGGAAAGGGTCGCGGATAATATGGTTGGCCAGCGCCCGCGCCGCCAGAAACAGGAAGACGCGCTTGCCAAAGGCGATCACAGCGCCAGAACCGAAAAGCGACCGCGTCACCGCCTCGCCCACCGCCGTAAACCCGTAGGCCAGCAGCGGCAGCAAAAGTGGCAGGAACGTCAGGACAAAGCGGCGGGCCTTTGACACCAGCGTCACGCTGTCAGCGGGTGGCGTCAGAAGCCGCGTGATCCGGGGGCCAGCGATCCGGTTGACCAGACGCGCCAGCAAATAGGCCCCGACCAGCAGGGCAAACTGTGACCATGCGGCAGGCGACAACAGCCATTCCTGTGCCAGCGCCAGCCCTTGTTCAAAGGCCGCGCGCGCCTGATCCATCAAAGCATCCGGTTCCATGGTTGCCCTTTCATTGCCTGCCGGATTGTTCTGCCGTGCAGGGCGGCGGGAAACAAGCCTAACCTGTCAGGCGCTTGATCGCGGCAATGTGGTCTGGCGCGGCGGACAGGGCATCTGCGGCCAGCGCTGCTGCATTGCCCAACAAATCCTCTGGTGCAACGATCCGGTCGATCAGCCCCCAGTTCAGCGCTTCCTCCGTTGTGATCTTCTGCCCCGCCATCAAAATCATCTTGGCCCGCGCAGGTCCGACCAGCCGGGCCAGTCGCGGCGGGTCAGAGGGCTGCGGCAGGAACCCCAGCTTCATCACCGGGTAAAAGAACTTCGCATTTGGCACGGCAATTCGCAGATCACAGGCCAGCACCATGCCAAAGGCGCCACCCGCCACCGTCCCGTTGAGCGCGGCGATCGTCAGGCACGGCAGGTCTGCGATGGCACCAGACAGCCGTTCCCACACCGGATCGGTGGCGAGGCCCGCCTTGGCGGCATCAAGATCGGCCCCGGCGCTGAACACCTTGCCGGTGTCGGTGAGGACCAAAACCTTGGCTGCCTGCGCGTTTTCGGCGATTTCCGCCAGCTCTGTCAGCATGTCGCGGGTCAGCGCCCCGGCCTTGTCAGGCCGGTCAATGGTCACCGTCCAGAGGTCGCCGTCGCGGTCGCAGCGGATCAAATCAGCCCGACCTTCTTGCGGATGTCCTCGTCGCGCAGGCTGACGTCATCGCCCATGAACGCATCCGCCTCTGACGTGCACATCCACATCAGGGCGCGGGCGGGCCATTCCGGCGGGATATGCGCCGACCAGTCCAGCTGGCTGACCGGGTTGATGCCCGACGCCTTGATCTCGCGCTGCATGTCGGTGGCGACTGTGCCGGGCGACAGGCCCATGATGCGCAAACCCTTGCCCCGCGCCTCTTTGTCGGCGGCGCGGGTCAGCATATAGACCCCGGCCTTGGAACTGCAGTAGGCGGTCCAGCCTTCAACCGGACCATGGGCAGCCCCTGACGAGATATTGATGATCGTGCCATGCCCCTGCGCGATCATGCCCGGCATGACCGCATGCAGCCCGTACATCACACCTTTGAGGTTGATATCGATGGTGCGCGCCCAGACCTCTGGATCGGTGTCCTGAAGATGGCCGATGGGGTCTACCACACCTGCGTTGTTGATCAGCACATCGACACCGCCAAAGGCCTTTGCCGTGGCAGCCACAGCGCCAGCGACATCGCCATAGCGCGCAACGTCGCAAGGGATCGCAATTGCCTTTTCCCCGATCTCTCCGGCGATTTCGGCAATCGCATCGGTGCTGCGCGCCAGCAGGGCCACATTGGCCCCGGCATCGGCGAAAGCCCGCGCGGCAGCGGCACCAATCCCCTTGCTGGCACCGGTAATCATCACTGTTTTTCCATCGAACTGCATCTTTTTCGCCTCATTCCCTTTTGATCATGGTTTGGGATCGCTACGTAATGCCAAGATAGTATCGCCCCGCGACCGGATGGTAAAACCCTCGCTGCGCGATCAAAGAACTCTGACGAAAGGGATTTTGATGACGTATCAAACAACAACGCGCAGTGCGGTGTGCCTTGCGGCATTGCTGGCCGGTGGTATGGCCCACGCCGACGTGACCGCACAGCAGGTCTGGGACGACTGGAAGTCGCAGATGATGCTCTATGGCGAGGACGGGTTGTCCATCGGCGCAGAAGAGACATCCAGCGGCACCGTGACCGTGCGCGACGTCAATGTGCGTTTCTCTGACGACGAGGTCACGGTTGATACTGCACTGGGCGATCTGATGTTCAACGAACAGTCAGATGGCACTGTGCGCGTAACCATGGTCGACAGCTATCCGATCACCATCACCGGTGCAGATGGCGTGATCGTCAATATCGAAGTGACGCAAAGCGATCTGGAAATGATCGTCAGTGGTGATCCCGACGCGATGGATTTTGCCCTGACCGCGGACCAGTACAAGATTGCCCTCGTGGACGTGGTTGATGGCGACGTGACCTTTACCGGCGATGCGTCGCTCTCTGCCAATGATATCTCTGGCAGCTATCAGACCGCGCTGGGTGACATGCGCGAAACCACCTATGATTTCACTGTCGGCCTGCTTGATCTGCTGGTCGATATTCAGATCCCCGGTGGCAACGGCGAATATGTGACGGCAGCCGCGAAGTATAACAACATGGCAGCCGACGGGGTCGTCGTCATGCCGCTTGAGGCTGATTTCGAGAACCCCGATGATCTGTTCAAGAACGGCTTTGGCGTGACCGGCGGTTATGTCATCGAAAGCGCTGATTTCGTGGTCGACATGAACGCCGAGGGTGACCAGATCGCCGCATCCGGCACAAATGGCGAGGCCACATTTACCGTCGAGATGAACAACCAGATCCTGGCCTATGACGCAGGCGTCGCGGATCTGGCGATCAACATGCAGATCCCTGACTTTCCGCTGCCGATTGACATCAGTCTGGCGCAATATGGCGTCGGCCTGACAATGCCCACCGGCCAAAGTGACGAGGCGACGGACTTCGGCTTCAGCCTTGATCTGGTTGATCTGGCGATTAGCGACAACCTTTGGGGGCTGTTCGATCCAAGCGCCGTGCTGTCGCGCGAACCCGCAACGATACAGCTGGCCATTGCAGGCAAGGCGAAGGCACTGATCGACATGTTCGACCCTGATCCAGAGGCGATGATGGCCAATGCCGAGATGCCATATGAGCTGGAATCAGCCACGATCGAGACGCTGAACATCGCCGTCGCCGGTGCGCAGATTGTCGGTGAGGGTGATTTCACCTTCGACAACTCCGACATGACCACCTTTGCCCCGATGCCTGCGCCTGATGGCGAAGCGAAGATCGAGATCACTGGCCTGAACGCCCTGCTGGATGATCTGGTGGCGGCGGGTCTGGTCCCGCAGGATCAGGTCATGGGTCCGCGCATGATGATGGGCATGTTCATGCGCAACACCGGCGACGACCAGATGGAAACCACGCTGGAGGTCAGCCCCAACGGCGAGGTCAAGGTCAACGGCAACCGCGTCCGTTGATCTGATACGAGACCATGCAAGGGTGCGGCGCATGCGGGCCGCACCCTTTTTTGTTTGCGCGGTGCTTGGCCTTGCGACGCCCGCCCCCGCGGACTACCTCTGGGCAAAGCAAAGGATGCAGCATGACCCAATCCCTGTCCGATCTGTCAGACCAGCTGTTGCAGGCAGCCCGCCGTGCCGGTGCCGATGCCGCCGATGCCATCGCGGTTGACGGCACATCGCTGTCCATCACAGTGCGCGCAGGGGCACTGGAACAGGCAGAACGGTCCGAAGGGATCGAGGTTGGCCTGCGCGTGCTGGTGGGCCAGCGGCAGGCCTGTGTGTCCGCCTCTGACACCAAGCCGGAAACGCTGAGCCAGATGGCGGAGCGCGCGGTCGCCATGGCCAGGGAAGCGCCAGAAGACCCGCATGCGGGACTTGCTGATCCGGCGCAGCTTGCAACGGATACCGCGACCGAGGCGCTGGAACTCTACGATCCATCACCGGAGCCTGATCCGGCCGCCCTGCAGGATGATGCCGCACGGGCAGAGGCCGCCGCCCGCGCCGTAGAACGGGTGGGTGCCAGAAAGCCCAAGACAGGCGCATTTCCTGTCATTTTTGACGAACGCATCGCCAGCGCCCTGATCGGGCATCTGTTGCAGGCGGTGAACGGCTCCATGATTGCCCGTGGGTCCAGCTGGCTGCGCGACGCGGTGGGTGAGGCCGTTCTGCCGGACAGCCTGTCCATCATCGAAGACCCGCATCGCAGGCGCGTTGCAGGCTCTCGTCTGTTTGACGCAGAAGGGCTGCCAACAGCGAAACGGGCCATTGTCGACAAGGGCGTGCTGACTGGCTGGACACTTGATCTGGCAACCGGCAGCAAACTGGGCCTGCCAAGTACGGCCAATGCGTCACGCGGCACAAGTGCACCACCCTCGCCCAGCCCGACCAATATCGCACTGACCCAAAGCGACCAAAGCCGCGCCGACCTGATAGCAGAGATGGGAACGGGTCTGCTGATCACCTCGATGATCGGATCGACCATCAACCCCAATACGGGGGATTATTCGCGTGGGGCGTCAGGCTTCTGGGTGGAAAACGGCGAGGTGACCTACCCCGCGAATGAATGCACCGTCGCGGGCAATCTGCGGGACATGCTGAAAACCATCAGACCCGCCAATGACGCGCGGCCCTATCTGTCGCGCATGGTACCTTCGTTGCTGGTTGAAGGGCTGACCCTTGCCGGAGACTGACCTGCCCCTCATTGTTGAGGCCGCGCACAAGGCAGGCACCATCGCCAGGGCCTATTTCCAGAAAGACCCCGCCGTCACGGACAAACCCGACGGGGCCGGACCGGTGACAGAGGCTGATCTGGCCGTGAACGCGATGCTGGAAACCAACCTGCGACTGGCGCGTCCTGACTATGGCTGGCTGTCCGAAGAAACCGAGGATGGCGCGGACCGTCTGCAAACAGGGCGGCAGTTTGTCATTGACCCGATTGATGGCACCCGCGCCTTTATCGAAGGGGCCAAGGACTGGGCACACTCCATCGCCGTGGTAGAGGACGGACAGGCCATTGCAGGCGCGGTCTACCTGCCGATGCGTGACATGATGTTTGCCGCAACAAAGGGCGGGGGCGCGACGCTGAACGGCGAGCCGATTTCTGTGAGCGATGCCGGGTTGCACGGGGCCACGATGCTGGGGGCCAAGCCGAATTTTGATCCTTCACGCTGGAAGGACGGCATGGTGCCACCTGTCAAACGGGTGTTCCGGTCGTCGCTGGCCTATCGCCTGTGTCTTGTTGCCCAAGGCCGTTTTGACAGCATGATCACCCTGCGCCCCAGTTGGGAATGGGACATCGCCGCCGGTGCCATCATCGCCGCCGAGGCAGGCGCGGCGATCACCGACCCCGCTGATCGTGCCTTGCGTTTCAACAATCCGCATCCGCAGGTCCCCGGTGTTCTGATGGCCAACCCTGCCCTGCATGCGGCCCTGATCACACGGCTTGAGCCGGGGGCGGCGAGCGCCTAGAGTGCCCCCAACCACAGAACACACAAAGGTTTTTCCATGGTACAGCGCCTGCACCTTGTCTTCGGGGGTGAGTTGATCAACCCCACCACCAATGCCTTCAAAGACGTCGATGCCATCGACATCGTCGGCATGTTTCCCGACTATGAAAGCGCCTATAATGCGTGGAAAAGTGCGGCCCAGCGCACCGTCGACAACGCGCATATGCGCTATTTCATCGCCCATATCCACCGCCTGCGTGACGAAGAGAAAGAAGCGTCACCGACGGAAGAGCTGGATAGCTAGGACCGCGCCAGAAGGGGCGTATTAGGATGGCACGATCACTTTTACTTGCGGCGTATCTGGCCAATCTTGGTGCCGGTGACCGCGATGTGAAACTTGCCGTCCAGCCCCCGCGCCCCAGTGGCAATGTGATCTGGGTGCGCTGTCACAGCCCTGACCAATTGACCGCGATTGAGACCTTGTCGCGAAAACTGGCAGAGGACGGCGATCCCATCCACCTCGTCACCACGCTACGCGACTGGCAGCCGGACCTTGCAGGTCGCGCCATGCCAGAGCCGGTTGGCAAGTCCGCGATCCGGCAATTTCTGGGCCATTGGCGCCCTGTCATGGGTATCTGGGTCAGCGGCGAGCTTGACCTTGTGCTGCTGAGCGAGATGCGCAACGCCAAGATGAGCCTGATCATGGTGGATGCCACCGGCGCCGGCCTGGACCACGTTGCCGGCACCTGGTTGCCCGGCGCGATGCGGTCACTGCTGTCGCAGTTCGAGGCCTTGCTGGCGCTTGATCACCACGCAGCGGGCCGTCTGATCCGCGCCGGCGCGCCGGAGGATCTGGTCCTTGTCACCGGCCCGATGGAGGACTGCGCCCCCACCCTGCCTTGTGACGAAGAGGCGCGCAGCGCGATTGCCAGCGCCATCGGGACCAGACCACTGTGGCTGGCCGCCGCTGCCGCCCTTGATGAATGTGAGGCCTTGTCTGTCGCGCATACCACCGCAAGCCGCAGCACCCACCGCCTGTTGCTGGTGGTTGTGCCGCAGAACCCGGTCATCGGGTACACAATCGCGGAACGCTTTCGGAAACTGGGCCTTCAGGTGGCCCGCAAATCGAAAGAGCCACTGCCGCAGGAAACAACGCAGGTCTATATCGTCGACACACAGGATGATCTGGGCCTTTGGTACCGCATTGCTCCGATGACCTATATGGGGGGAACGCTGAAGGGCGGCGGTTGCCGTGACCCGTTCGAGGCGACCGCGCTCGGCTCTGCCGTGATCTACGGACCGCATATCGGCCCCTATGAACAACACACCGCGCGGCTGAATGCGGCCGGTGCGTCGCGGCTGCTGCGCACGCCAGATGATCTGGGCCCGGCGGTTGAAAGCCTGCTGACCCCCGACAAGACAGCGGCGCTCGCCCATGCGGCGTGGGATGTGACGTCGCGCGGGGCCAATGTGACCAACCGCATTGCCGCCTTCATTCAGTTGCGGCTGGAAGAGCTGGTCGCCTGATGCGCGCACCTGATTTCTGGTTCACCCCGCCGGACGCGCCAGCACCGCTTGCCCGCCTGCTGACCCCGCTGGCGAAACTCTATGGTGCGGCGACGGCACGGCGCATAGGGCAAGCCGCCAAGATCAAGGCGGAGGTGCCGGTGATCTGCGTTGGCAACATCAACGCCGGTGGCACGGGCAAGACCCCGACCACCATCGCGCTGATTGAACGGCTGATTGCACGGGGACACCAGCCGCATGTCGTCTCGCGCGGCTATGGCGGGTCACTGGCTGGCCCGACACGTGTTGATGAGCGTGCCCATCAGGCGGACCAGACCGGGGATGAACCGCTGCTTTTGGCGGCCTTTGCGCCGACATGGGTGTCCAAGGATCGCGCCGCCGGTGTCGCTGCCGCGCAGAAGGCCGGGGCGGATGTCATCCTGCTAGATGACGGGTTCCAGAACCCCGATGTGGCCAAAGACCTGTCGATTGTTGTCGTCGATGCCCTGCGCGGGTTCGGCAATGGTCGGGTCATCCCGGCGGGCCCATTGCGTGAGACTGTTGATACAGGATTGCGGCGCGCTGATCTGGTCCTGTCGATTGGCCCGCCTGCGGCGCAGGATCGCTTTGCCGCGAAC
>JAHDGO010000460.1 GCA_020627605.1 Yoonia sp. | reverse complement strand
GGCCGACGGCATCTGGCAACCTCGGCACAGACGCTGATGAAGTCGCTGAAGGCGCATGATCGCGCAAGCTAGGCGATGAAAAAGACCGCGCGCCTGTCCGTGTGTTGATGGGCGCCCGCGACCGATCACTGCTGGCTATCGCAGCTGTGCGCGTCGCGGGCCCGCCTGTGTGTCAGCCGTATTTCGCCAAACAGCGATGCACGCCGGTTGTGTGCAACGCGGTGTAAATCTCGGTCAGCGGCGTCTTGATCCGCGCTGCAAGGGCGGGGTCGAACACTGTCTCAAGCGACAGGACGTTGGCCACGGTCTGCGCGGGCGTGTCAGCAACGCAGGCCCGCAGATGGTTGGCCATCGGGTCATCGCTGCCTTGCAGGGTCTCAAACCGCGCGATCCACGCGGCCAGTCCAAGCAGCAGGGCATCGGCTTTGCCGCCCTGCGCCAGCGCGTCGTCCACCGTGGCCAGCAGGCGTTGTGGAATTTTCTGGCTTCCGTCCATGGCGATCTGAGAAAGACGGTGCTGGATACCGGTGTTTGCAAAACGGGTCATCAATGTGCCCGCGTAAACCCCCAGATCGGTATCCGGCGGTGCAGTCAGTGTGGGGATGACCTCATGCTGCCACAGATGCTGCAGGTAGGCCGCCATGCTCTTGTCTGCCACGGCCTCTGCCACGGTTGCGAACCCGGCACAAAGCCCCAGATAGGCCAGCGCGGAATGCGCGCCGTTGAGCATGCGCAGTTTCATGTGCTCAAAGGGCGCGATCTGGGGCACGATCTGCACCCCGACCGTGGCGAGCTCTGCAATATCATCCGCCAGATCATCCGTGATGACCCATTGGCTGAAGGGTTCGTGCAAGACTGGCGCTGCGTCCGTGCGGCTGGAAAGTGCGGCGATGCGCTCAATATCGGCGGGGGTGGTGGCCGGGACGATGCGATCCACCATGCTGGAAGGGAACACCCCTTCGGCAGCGATCCAATCCGCCAGATCAGGGTCGATATGGCGGGCCAGATCAACCGTCACGGCACGGGTCAGCGCCCCGTTGTCCGACAGATTGTCGCATGACAGCACGGTGAAGGGCGCAAGGCCCGCCTGCCTGCGGGCAGCAAGGCCACGCACCAGAAAGCCGATGGCACTACGCGGCAATGGGTTGCGCAGATCGTGCCGGATTGCGGGGTGGTCCGCATTCAGGATGCCGGTTGCCGGATCGTGGCAATATCCCTTTTCGGTGACGGTCAGGCTGACCAGGCTGACGGCTGGATCGGCCATCGCTGCGATCACCGCCGCCGGGTCCTCTGGCGCGACCAGGCAGCCGCGCACGACATCAATCTGGCGCAATTCCAGCCCGTCAGATGACAGGGCCGCTGCGGTGTAGCGGAAATCACGGGGGGCCAATGCGTCGCGCACAGATGCCGACCGGAGGCTCACGCCCAGAACGCCCCAGCCGCCCAGGTCCTGCAGATAGCTGCAGATGTGCGCGCGACAGAAGGCGCCAAGGCCCAAATGCACGATCCTGACAGGCGGGCGCGTTTCTGTCATCCGGGGCTGTCAATCATCGCAGATCACTCATCGGCACCATGTCCATGTCGCCAAAATCGACGTTGTCACCCGCCATTGGCCATTCATCTGTAGCTACGATGAGGAACAATCCGACGCTTAGCAAGTCAGCGTGCTTGGGCGACTGAGTGCTGAGGTCGGACTGGCAAAGCGTAAGCGGCGGTATGGGTCTGTGCCTGCCGAGTGGC
>JAHDGO010000022.1:12425-15019 GCA_020627605.1 Yoonia sp. | reverse complement strand
TCGATCTTTTGCAACGCCCTGGCGCTGCCCTTGGCCCGGGTATACCCTGAGAGCCCTTCCCAGCCACCCTCGCGCCCGAAGCCACTTTCGCGGACACCGCCGAAACCAGCGGCGGCGTCCATCATGTTGGTGCCGTTCACCCAGACAATGCCCGCTGCCAGCTTGGGCGCGATATCGAGGGCAAGGTTGATATTCTCCGACCAGACAGAGGCTGCGAGGCCATAGCGGGTGTTGTTGGCAATCTCGACCGCCTCGCCCGGTGTGCGGAATGTCGTGGCGACCAGCACCGGGCCAAAGATTTCTTCCTGCATGAGGGTCGAGGCCGGCGAGAGGCCCGTGATCAGTGTCGGGGGGTAAAAGCAGCCTTCTGGCGCTTTGGTCTGATAGGTCTCCCCTTCGGTATTGTTGCTGACCATCTTTGTGATCTGGTCCAGCTGCACCGGGTCCACAATGGCGCCGACGTCGATGCATTTGTCCAGTGGATCACCGATGCGCAGCCCATCCATGCGGGTCTTGAGCTTGGCATAGAAGCGTTCGGAAATCCCTTCATGCACCAGCAGGCGCGAGCCTGCACAGCAGACCTGCCCTTGGTTGAACCAGATGGCATCCACCAGCCCTTCGACGGCAGAATCAAGGTCCGCGTCGTCAAAGACGATGTAGGGTGACTTGCCACCCAGTTCGAGCGACAATGCCTTGCCCGATCCGGCAGTGGCTACCCTGATCTTGCGGCCCACCTCGGTTGATCCGGTAAAGGCGATCTTGTCGACCTCAGCCTCGACCAGTGCGGCACCCGTCTCTCCATCGCCTGTGACGATGTTGACGACGCCCGGTGGGACACCAGCCTCGGTGCAAATTTCGGCAAAGATCATCGCCGTCATCGGCGTGTATTCGGCGGGTTTGAGCACCACCGTGTTGCCCATGGCAAGGGCCGGGGCGATTTTCCACGCCAGCATCAGCAGCGGAAAATTCCAAGGGATGATCTGCCCGCACACGCCCAGCGGTTCACGGTCTGGCAGTTCCATACGCATCAGCTGGGCAAAGCCTGCGTGGTGATAGAAGTGCCGGATTGCCAGAGGCACATCGATATCACGGCTTTCGCGTATGGGCTTGCCGTTATCGAGGCTTTCCATCACCGCAAGCAGGCGCGAATGCTTCTGCATCAGCCGGGCGATTGCGTAGAGCACCTTTGCCCGCTTGTGCCCGGACTTCGCCCATGCCGGTTGCGCCTTGCGGGCGGCCGTGACGGCCAAAGCGATCTCTTCCGCCGTGCCTTTTGTGACGCCGGCCAGCTTTTCCCCCGTCGCCGGGTTATTGGTGGCGAAATCGTCGCGCAGCGGGCCCCATTTGCCATTGATGAAATGTCCGGCAATGCCGCCACGGTCGGCCATCCATGTCAGCGCCTCTTTGCTGCTTTCCGGGGCGGGGCCATAGTCCATGGTCTCGAAGATGTCCTTGATTGTCATCGTCTATCCAATCGCATGCCGCCACGATGCCGAATAGGCCCCGGTGACGTGATGTTCGAGTTGCCGTTCGATATCGCCCAACAGGCTGGAGGCGCCAAAGCGGAAGAGGTCGGGTTGCAGCCAGCGGTTGCCAAGTTCATCCTTGATCATTGACAGATAGACCAGCGCGTCCTTGGCCTTGCTGATCCCGCCGGCAGGTTTGTAGCCGACCTTGATCCCTGTCTTCACCTCGTAATCCCGGATCGCGCGGATCATCGTCAGCGTAACGGGCAAGGTGGCGTTGACGGGTTCTTTGCCGGTGGACGTCTTGATGAAGTCAGCCCCCGCCATCATGCAGACAAGCGACGCACGGGCGACATTGCGCAGGGTGCCAAGCTCGCCAGTGGCGAGGATCGCTTTGACATGGGCATCGCCGCAAGCCTCGCGCATCGCGCGCATCTCGTCATAAAGCGCCTGCCAGTTGCCGGTCAGCGCGTGGCGGCGGCTGATCACGATGTCGATCTCCTGCGCGCCTGCGGCGACACTGTCCTTGATCTCGGCAATGCGCAGATGAAAGGGCGAAAGCCCAGCCGGAAACCCGGTGGAGACAGCAGCGACCGGAATTTGCGTGCCTTCCAGTGCATTGACGGCGGTTTCGACCATGTCGTGATAGACGCAGACGGCCCCGGTGGTCAGCCCGTCCATTCCCAATGCATCCAGCAAAGGCTGCGCGACGGGTTGTCTGGCCTTCGCGCAAAGCCGCTTGACGCGTCCTGCGCTGTCATCGCCGGAAAGGGTCGTCAGGTCCATCAGGCTGATCGCCTTGCAAAGCCATGCCGCCTGATAATCCTTCTTGACGCTGCGCCGACCGGGCAAGGTCGCTGCGCGCCGTTCGATGGCAGAGGTATTGGCCTGCACGGCCATCACCCAATCCAGATCAAGGGGTGTGCCGTCATTGCGCGGTTCGTGCAATGACGGCAGTTGTGCATGTGTGAGTGTCTCGGAGTGCATTGTTTGCAAGTGGGCCTCCAGAAGGTGCCTGCACAGGGTGGCACTTTGCCCTCCGCATGGCAAGGTTTGACCTTTTGGTCAAAGAAATTCTGAACACGAATGCAGAACTCCGCCGATGACCTCGCGTCAGCCGGTGGTCGG
>JAHDGO010000022.1:0-12415 GCA_020627605.1 Yoonia sp. | reverse complement strand
AACTGCTGCCGGTATTGCAGCGGGGTGACACCATAGGCCGCGCGGAACAGCTTGTGGAAATGGGACATATTCGGGATGCCACATGCCTCGGCAATGGCGCTGATCGGCGCGCTGTCGGTCGTCAGGGCGGTCGCGGCATAGCGCATCCTGATGGCGTTGACGTAGTCGGATGGCGTCTGATCCAGATAGCGGCGCATCATGCGGCTGACATGTGGGTGGGCTTTGCCTGTCAGCGCCACCAACCCGGCCGCGCCTGCACGAAACACATTTGGGTCGCGGGTGGCCAGACAGGCGGAGGCAAGCCAGTCGGGCATGTCGGGGGCCTGTGCGTCAGCGGTCAGGTCGGCGCAGAGCGGCAGCAGAAACGCCTCTGCCGCCAATGTGTCACTGGGGCTGCGTTCCAGCTGGACGGCTGCGGCGTTCAGCGCCGCCAGTTGACGGATGTCGCGGTGTCGCTGGACCGGACCGTTCTTGGCCCAGAACAATTGGCCCTGCAAAGCCGGGTGCCGCTTGGCCAAGGCCGCAACGATCCGGGCGTGAATGGCAATCGAGACCACCAGCGCATGTTCACCCCGCCCCTGCAGGGCATGGTGCTGGCCGGGTTGCAGAAAAACGATGTCGCCTTCCTGCAGGGTTTCGGCACCCTCAGACAGATGGTGCCTGACCGTACCGTTCTGTACCCAGAAGAGTTCAAAGAAATCGTGGCTGTGAAGGACCTTTGGGCGCACGGGCAATAGCGTTGCCCGCGTCAGATGGATTTGCGCGCCGTCACGCAGAATGTCCTTGGCCAGAAGGGTCTGTGTCATGGCGATCAAATTAGCACAGGTATTGCGGGGTGACAGCAGGTGATTTGCAGGTAGGCGAACCGTTGATCTTTGCGCCGGGTCCAGCCACCCTGCCTGAGGCGATTTGATTGGATAGGCGATGATCAGACGGATTTTCTGCTTCTTTTTGCTCGGACTAAGCGGCCTCTTGGGGTATATCTACCTGCAGCAGCACGGCCGCTGGCGCGATTGCTTTGACGATAACGGACGCTGCTTTGATGACAGCACAGGCGTTGTTTATCTGGCGCAGTCAGGGCCGGTCTGGCTGGCGCTGACGGTTCTGGCATTTGCCACGGCCATCTATCTGCTCTGGAAACGACCATCGCGCCGATAGGGACACTAAGCTATTCCCGATCCGGGCATGCCCATGCTATGGCGCGACCAACTGCTATGAGGTGCCGCATGTCCTTTGACCGTTCCATCAAGATCGCCCCATCAATCCTTGCCGCTGATTTCGCCAACTTCGGTGCTGAATGTGCCGCGGTGGAGGCGCAGGGCGCGGACTGGATCCATGTTGACGTGATGGATGGGCATTTTGTACCCAACATCACCTTTGGTCCGGCGACCTGCGCGGCAATCCGACCGCATATCAAGGGTGTGATGGACGTGCATCTGATGATCGCGCCGGTTGATCCCTACATTGACGCCTTCGCACAGGCCGGGGCCGATGTAATCACCGCCCATGTGGAGGCTGGCCCGCATATTCACCGCACCCTGCAGGCCATTCGCGGGGCGGGCGCGAAGGCGGGTGTCGCGCTGAACCCCGGCACACCGGCGGAGGCGGTAGATTACCTTTTGGACATGGTCGATCTGATCTGCGTCATGACGGTGAACCCCGGCTTTGGCGGGCAGAAGTTCATTCACAGTCAGGTCGAAAAGGTAAGGACCCTGCGCCAGATGATTGGCGACCGGCCAATCCATATCGAGATTGATGGCGGTGTTGATCCGACAACCGCCCCGCTGGTTGCCGCCGCTGGCGCTGACGTGCTGGTCGCCGGTTCGGCTGTGTTCAAGGGTGGCTCTGTCAGCGACCCATCGCCTTACGGCGACAATATCCGCGCGATCAGGGCCGCTGCCGCCAGCTAGGCCCTGCACGAAACCTGCACATTTGCACGATCCCTGCTGCACAGCCCGTCCCTAGACCTTGGTCCGGGGGCGAAAAGAAGGAGCGGGACAATGGTAGTGCGAGGTGTGCCAAGGCGCTTGGCAAAAGATGCGTGGTGGCTGGATGATGCGGCGCCACAAGAAGGTCTGCGGCGCGGGCCGCTGTTGCTTGGGGCGATCATTGCGGTTGATCTGCTTGTCTATGGTGTACGGCCGGGCCTTGGCATGGCGCTGTGGTTTGTGGTGGTGGGGTTGGTTATCGCGGCAAGCCAGTGGCGCACAATCACCCGCGAGCGCGGGATGATTGCAGCAGCAGTGCTGGCCGCAACGGTGCTGCCTATGGTCGAGGTGGTGCAGTTCGGCACCTTCATGGTGGCGCTCTCTGGGTTGGCTGGCTGCGCCTTGATACTGTCACTGCCTGCGTTGACTGTCGCGGGGCTGTCGCAGGCCCTGTTGCGTTTACCTGTCGCAGGGCTGGTGCAGACAGTGCGCGACCTTTTCGCGGTCAAGGTCGCGGCCCCCAGCAAGGGCGGCATCAGGGCGATCTTGTTTGACTGGGCCCTGCCATTGGGTGTCGGGACCATCTTTCTGATGCTCTTTGCCGCCGCCAATCCGGTGATTGACCGGCTGATCCTGATGCTGGGCCAGTTTGATGCCGATGTGGTGCCAGAGGCCGCGCGCGTGGTCTTTTGGCTGCTTGTCGCCGCGGTGGTCTGGCCTTTGTTGCGTATTGCCGCGATGCGCCCGGAACTGACCCGTGTCGCTGGCACCTGGCGGCTGCAATCGGGGCTGATGAACGCCCGGTCTGTGCTGCGGGCGCTGATCCTCTTCAACCTGATCTTCCTCAGTCAGTCGGTGCTGGATCTGGGATATCTCTGGGGTGGTTTCAGCCTGCCAGAGGGGATGAGCTATGCCACCTATGCCCATCGCGGGGCCTATCCGCTGTTGGTGACGGCACTGCTGGCAGGGCTGTTTGCCTTGCTGGCGCAACCCTATCTGGGCAAGGCCCCTTGGGTCCGGTGGCTGCTTTATCTGTGGATCGCGCAGAACATCCTGTTGGTGGTGTCATCCATCCTGCGGCTGGACCTTTATGTTGATGCCTACGGTCTGACCCGTCTGCGTGTCGCCGCCTTTGTCTGGATGGTTGTCGTGGCGCTGGGCCTTGTGTTGATCGTGATGCAGCTCTGGCAACGCCAAACCCGCGGATGGTTCATGGTGCGGGCGGCGGGCCTTGGTTTTCTGGCGATTTATGCCTGCAACCTGTGGAACATCGACGGGCTGATCGCGCGCCATAATCTGAGTGTCGGTAAGGGGTTCGGCTATGTTTGCAGCCTTGGCGAAGGGGCCGTGCCCGCCTTGCGTGCCAGCGAAGCCGCGCAAGAGGCTGGCATCTGTTACAGCCGTGGCCCCCATCTGTCGCAGCCTGTGGACTGGCGCGAATGGGGCTACCGAAACGCGCGGCTGCGCGCTAGCGTGGCGGCGATGGAGACGGCCCTATGATCCTGATTGCTGATGATGATGCGCAGATCCGCGATGTGCTGCGGATTGCGCTGGGACAGGCCGGATTTACGGTGGCAGAGGCGGTTGACGGGCAAGCGGCGCTCGAGGCAGCAGCAAGCCTGCAACCTGACCTGATCGTGCTGGATATCGGCATGCCGGAAATGGACGGGCTGGAGGTATGCCGCACCCTGCGCAAGACCTCTGCCGTGCCGATCCTGTTTCTGACTGCCCATGCAGATGAGGTGGACCGTATCGTCGGTCTGGAACTGGGGGCGGATGACTATGTCACCAAACCTTTTTCCCCGCGTGAACTGGTTGCCAGAGTGCGCGCGATCCTCAAACGCAGTCAGGGCGTCGCCGCTGTGGACCACGTGCAACGGCGCGGCGTGCTGAGCGTCGATCCCGCCCGTCATCTGTGCCATGTGCACGATCAGCCGGTGACCCTGACCGCCCGCGAGATGGAACTGTTAGAGCGGTTGATGTCCCACCCCGACCACGTGATGTCGCGCCCGCAGCTGGTGGATGCAATCTATGGCACGAACGTCCATGTCAGTGACCGGACCATGGACAGTCATCTGCGCAACCTGCGTGCCAAACTGGCGCGGGCCGGTTGCGCCGACGCGATTGATACGGTGCATGGCGTTGGCATCAGGATGGGCGCATGTCGCGGCGGGTGATCGCGAAATGGCGGCCGCCGCTGGTGCTCGTCCTTGGGGGGACGCTGGCGGCGGTGTTCCTCTTGCCGATTATCGCCATCGGCTATTTCCGGGTGGCCGGTGGCGTGCTTGGCTGGGGTGAAACCACAATGCTGATTGGCACGATGGCGGCCGTGGCCACGGCTGTGCTGGGCTGGTTCTTGTGGCGGCTTGTGTTGCGCCCGGTGCGCCGTCTGACCGCCTATGCCAAGGCCGAGGGCGCCGTGACACCGCCCACACATTTCGGCACGCCGGAATTTTCCGAACTGGGTGCCGCCGTACTGGACATGACCGCACGTCTGCGCGGGCGAGAGGCCGTGCTGCGGTCTTACGCCGATCACGTCACGCATGAGTTGAAATCGCCACTGACCGCCATTCAGGGTGCGGCGGAACTGTTGAATGATCCCGATCTGCCAGACCCTGATCGCGCGCGGCTGCTGGCGGGTATTCACGCCGCGACGGCCCGCATTGACCATCTGCTTGATGACCAGCGCCAGTTGGCCAAGGCGCAAGAGCCGATCCCCGCAGGGACGTGCCAACTGGCAGAGGTCCTGCAGGACCATCCAGCCGCGCGTTACACCGCTGACGCGACAATACCTTTGCCGGAGCAGGTGCTTTCGCTGGTCGCAACCCATCTGATCGCCAACGCACTGGCCCATGGCGCGACGCAGGTCGCATTCACGCCTGCCGACGACGGCCTGCAGATAAGCGACGATGGAACAGGGATCAGTGCTGGCAATCGCGACCGCATCTTTGATCCGTTCTTTACCACACGGCGCACAGACGGTGGCACTGGCATGGGCCTGCCCATCGTGCAGCGCATGTTGCAGGCGCAGGGCGCGGATATCCGGCTGCTGGATGGGCCAGCAACGCGGTTTGAAATCCGCTATTGATCGCGCGAAAGACCGGTCACCCCGGCAAGATAGGCAAACCCGTTGCCGGGCAGGGCCAGCGTGTCACCATTCAGCGCTGCCGCATGTGGCCCGACGAAGCTGGCACCACCTTCGACAGTCAAGTTCTGCGTGTCCTTTGACAGGTTGAACACACAGGTGAGTGTCTGATCCTTTGCGATGCGGTGAAAGGCCAGAACAGGCTCCCCCAGATCAACAAATGCGGTCTTGCCTGTGGTCAGGGCTGGTTCGGATTTCCGCAAGGCGATGACCTCACGATAGAATGCCATGACGCTGTCGTCGCCTTGGGTATCAACGGCCCGTGCAGCCTGCGGCGGCTTGACCGGCAGCCATGGTGTGCCGGTCGAAAAGCCAGCATTTGGCGCGTCTTTTTCCCAGGCCATTGGCGTGCGGCAGCCGTCGCGCCCCTTCACTGCTGGCCAGTAGCGCAGGGCGGGTGGGTCTGTCAGCTCTTCATAGGTCAGCTCTGTTTCGGTTTGGCCCAGCTCTTCGCCCTGATAGATGCCGACGGTGCCTTCAAAGCTCATCAACATGGCGCAGGCGAGGCGGGCAATCGCGTCTTCGCTGACGGCGTGGTCAGCCCAGCGTGTCACATGGCGCGGCACGTCGTGGTTGCTGAATGACCATTTCGGATGGCCGTCAGGCGCCCCTTTCTGGAACCCCTCAATACAGCCGCGAAAGTGATCAACGCTGAAATCCGGTCCCAGCATGGCAAAGGAATAGGCCATATGAAGGCGGTCCTTGCCAGCGGTATATTCGCCCATGATCTCGATCGAGCGGCGGCCCATCTCACCCACTTCGCCGACCATCATGATGTCATCATACTGGTCTGTCAGGCTGCGCAGACGTTCCAGAAAGCCAAGGTTTTCTGGGCGGGTCTTGTTGTAGATATTGTCCTGCATCCCATAAAGGTCGGTCGCCATGACCTGCGGCTTGGCCTGCGCCGGCGGGTTGGAGCGTAGTTTCTGGTCGTGGAAATAGTAGTTCACCGTGTCCAGGCGGAACCCGTCCAGACCACGGTCCAGCCAGAATTTGCAGGTGTCCAGAATGGCATCGACCACGTCGGGGTTGTGGAAGTTCAGATCAGGCTGTGACGCAAGAAAGTTGTGCAGGTAGTACTGCCCGCGCTGAGGGTCAAATTCCCACGCCGGGCCGCCGAAATGGCTGTGCCAGTTGGTTGGCGGCGATCCGTCAGGCAGCGGGTCCGCCCAGACGTACCAGTCAGCCTTGGCGTTGTCGCGGCTCTTGCGGCTGGCTTTGAACCACGGGTGCTGGTCAGAGGTATGTGAAAGCACCTGATCGGTGATCACCTTCAGCCCCAGATCATGCGCCCGCGCGATCAGCGCGTCGAAGTCTTCCAGCGTGCCGAACAGCGGGTCGATATCAGTGTAATCCGACACGTCATAGCCCATGTCCTTTTGCGGCGACATGAAGATCGGCGACAGCCAGATACAATCCACGCCAAGTGCCGCCACATGATCAAGCCGCCGGGTGATGCCGGGCAGGTCGCCCACACCGTCGCCGCTGTCGTCCTGATATGATCGCGGATAGATCTGATAGATCACCGCGTCCCGCCACCATTCGCGCATTTGGAGTACCCCTAACGCCTGATTCCCTTGTTGCGTTACCGCTAACAGCCTTCTGGATAGATGCAAGAGGCGCTCAAAAGCGGCGGCGCTTCATCAGGCCCTCTGCGTCATTGTGTCCACCAAATCTGCATCGCGCAGTGGCTCGCGCGCCACTGACACGCAGCAAGATGCCCCCCGCCCTGATCGGATGTCGCGAACGCGATCACATCCGTCACGAATTCGCATGACAAGCTGAAATGCCGTTCCTAAGCTTTCCTGCGAATTACCGGCGAAGGAGCCTGCCAGATGCATTTTGGTCTGACCGAAGAACAAGCGATGATCGTCGAGACGGTCCGGACCTTTGTCGAACAGGAAATCTATCCGCATGAGGAGGCGGTCGAACGGTCAGGCGAGGTGCCGGAAGACATTGCCCAAAACATCAAGCGCAAGGTGATTGATCTGGGCTTCTACGCCTGCAACTTCCCCGAAGAGGTCGGCGGCGCGGGCCTGTCGCACGTTGATTTCGCTCTGGTCGAACGCGAATTGGGGCGCGGGTCCATGGCACTTACGCATTTCTTTGGCCGCCCACAGAATATTCTGATGGCCTGCGAAGGAGAACAGAAAGACCGCTATCTGCTGCCCGCCGTCAGGGGTGAACGGATGGATGCGCTGGCCATGACAGAGCCGGATGCCGGATCAGACGTGCGGGGCATGAAATGCAGTGCTGTGCGCGATGGCGGTGACTGGGTGCTGAACGGGTCGAAACACTTTATCTCTGGTGCCGATCACGCCGATTTTTTCATTGTCTTTGTGGCCACGGGTGAGGATCAGACGCCGCGTGGCCCCAAGAAACGGATCACCACCTTCCTGGTCGATCGCGGCACGCCGGGATTTACAGTGCGGGACGGCTACAAATCGGTCAGTCATCGCGGATACAAGAACTGCATTCTGGAATTTGACGACTGCCGCCTGCCTGACGCGCAGGTGCTGGGTGCGGTAGATGGCGGGTTTGCTGTCATGAACGAGTGGCTTTACGCCACCCGCATCACTGTGGCGACCATGGCAGTGGGCCGCGCGCGCCGCTGTTTCGACTATGCCTTGTCCTATGCCGCAGAGCGCAAGCAGTTCGGCCAGCCCATTGGCAAGTTTCAGGGCGTCAGCTTTCAGATTGCCGACATGATCACCGAAATCGACGCGGCTGACATGCTGACCCTGTCGGCTGCGTGGCGGCTCGATCAGGGTCTGCCCGCCAACCGCGAGATTGCCTCTGCCAAGGTCTATGCCACCGAGATGCTGGCCCGTGTCACCGACGCGACCTTGCAGATTTATGGCGGCATGGGCCTGATGGATGATTTCCCGATAGAACGGTTCTGGCGTGATGCGCGGGTTGAACGCATCTGGGACGGCACCTCGGAAATTCAGCGGCACATCATCAGCCGCGAGTTGCTGCGGCCTTTGGGCGCCTGATGACGCGGCTCGCGCGGCTTTTCCGGCCCAAATCCATTGCTGTGATCGGCGGTGGTGCGTGGTGTGCGCAGGTGATCCTGCAATGCCAGAAGATGGGGTTTGCAGGGCAAATCTGGGCGGTGCATCCGACAAAGACAGAAATCAGTGGTGTCAGCACTGTTGCGTCAGTTGCTGATCTGCCTGGCCCACCTGATGCGGCCTTTATCGGGGTTAATCGTCATGCAACGGTTGATGTTGTCGGTGCACTTGCCGCGATGGGGGCGGGGGGTGCTGTCTGTTTTGCGTCAGGTTTTCGCGAAGCGGTGCACGAGATGGCCGATGGCGATGACCTGCAAGTCGCCTTGCTGGAGGCAGCAGGTGCCATGCCAATTCTTGGCCCCAATTGCTATGGCTTTCTGAATTACCTTGATGGTGCCGCGCTCTGGCCGGATCAGCATGGTGGCGACAGGGTGGACCGTGGCGTTGCGCTGATCATGCAATCGTCGAATGTCGCGATCAACATGACGATGCAGCGGCGTGGCCTGCCTGTGGCCTTTGTCGCAACCGTGGGCAATCAGGCACAGACCGGGCTGTCAGAGATCGGTCAGACGCTTTTGGCGGATGACCGCGTGACCGCGCTTGGCCTTTATATCGAAGGCATTGATGATCTGGCGGATTTTGTCGTACTGGCCCAACAGGCGCAGGTGATGGGCAAGCCGATTGTCGTGCTGAAGGCAGGCAAATCCGCACAGGCGCAAACCGCTGCCGTCTCGCACACGGCCTCGATCGCTGGCAGCGATGCCGGTGCCACGGCCCTGTTTGAACGGCTGGGGATCGGGCGTGTCACCTCGCTGTCGGCATTGCTGGAGGTGTTGAAGCTGCTGCACGTGGTTGGCCCCTTGCCAACCCCAGCGCTGGCGTCGTTGTCCTGTTCGGGGGGCGAGGCGAGCCTGATGGCCGACGCGGTGGAAGGCACGGATGTCTACTTTCCACCACTGGCCGACGATCAAAAGGCGATCCTGCGTCAAATCCTTGGCCCGCTGGTCGCCCTGTCCAATCCGCTGGACTATCACACCTTCATCTGGGGCGATGTGGCGGCCATGACGGCCACCTATGCGGCGATGCTGCGCGATGGCGTCAGTCTGGGTGTTGTGGTCCTGGATTTTCCGCGCCCTGACAAATGCACTTCGCCCGACTGGGATCTGGTGCTGCAGGCCGTGGCAGACGCGCAAGCACAGACCGGACGCCCGATTGCGGTGCTGAGTTCCATTGTTGACACCATGCCAGAGGCTGTGGCCACCCGGTTGGTGGCCAAAGGCATTCTGCCACTGTGCGGCATACCGGAAGCGATAGAAGCCGTGGCAGTTGCGGCGCATATCGGTGCGCAGCGAACGGATGCGCCTGATGTCTTTATTCCGCCCCCGCTGGTCGCGGGCGCAGTGCTGACAGAGGCGGCCGCGAAACAAGCCCTCGCAGCGCACGGTGTCACGGTGCCGCTGTCGCAGCAGGTGACAGGCACCAGCGGATTGGCAGAGGCTGTAGCGCAGATCGGCTATCCGCTGGTCCTGAAAGGACAGGGGATCGCGCATAAAACAGAGGCCGGCGCGGTCGCCATAGGATTGCGGTCAGAGGCCGACTTGCTGGCCGCAGCACACGCCATGCCAACCACGGATTTTCTGGTGGAAGAGATGATAGCCGACACAGTTGCTGAACTGCTGGTCGGCGTGGTGCTGGACCCCGCACATGGCTACGTCCTGACGCTGGCGGCAGGGGGCACACTGACAGAGCTTTTGGCGGATCGTACCAGCCTGACGCTGCCGGTGGACGCGGCGGCCATTCGGGCCGCATTGAAGAATTTGCGGATTGCGCCGGTGCTGGCAGGCTATCGTGGTGCGCCTGCTGCAGATATGAACGCGATTGTCGCTGCGGTGCTGGCGGTGCAGGACTACGTCATGCGGGCCACCCCATATGAAGTTGAGATAAATCCGCTGCTATGCACCCCCGACCGGGCGGTCGCGGCAGATGCACTGATCACAACAGGAGAGACAGAATGACCGACACCCCCATCAAGACCAAACGCGACGGGCATGTGCTGGAGGTCACGCTGGACCGGCCCAAGGCCAATGCCATCGATCTGGCCACCAGCCGCATCATGGGCGAAGTCTTTGCGGATTTCCGAGACGATCCCGATCTGCGGGTCGCGATTGTCACTGGTGCTGGCGAGAAGTTCTTTTGCCCCGGCTGGGATCTGAAGGCGGCAGCAGATGGCGACGCAGTGGATGGTGATTACGGGCGCGGCGGCTTTGGTGGTTTGCAGGAACTGCCGCATCTGAACAAGCCGGTGATCATGGCGATCAACGGCATCTGTTGTGGTGGCGGGTTGGAACTGGCGCTCTCTGGCGACATCCTGATGGCAGCAGATCATGCGACGTTTGCCTTGCCCGAAATAAGGTCTGGCACGGTGGCAGATGCCGCCTCGATCAAATTGCCAAAACGCATTCCCTATCACATCGCGATGGAGATGCTGCTGACCGGGCGCTGGGTGGACGCGGCAGAGGCCGCACGCTGGGGCATGATCAACCATGTCGTGCCTGCCGCCGACCTGATGGATGAGGCGCGCAAGATGGCTGCACTGATCGCGTCAGGCCCGCCGCTGGTTTATGCGGCGATCAAGGAGGTCGTTCGCGAGGCCGAGGATATGAAATTTCAGGACGCGCTGAACCGCATCACCAAAAGCCAGTTTCAGACGGTGGAAAAGCTGTATCGGTCAGAAGATCAGCTGGAGGGCGCGCGGGCATTTGCGGAAAAACGTGATCCGGTCTGGAAGGGAAAGTAGCGGGATTTCGCCGCTGAAATCTTTTTCCGACTAAAATACTCGGATACACTTGCAAAGCCTGATCACTTTTGTCAGGTTCCCGCTATCTGATACACTCCATGCAAGGGAAAACGCATGTCTACCGCATTGAAATCTGTTTTGGTCCTGTCCACAGCACTGACCACACTCGCAACCGGCGGTTTTGCCGAGGGTGAGCTGAACCTGTATTCATCACGTCATTATGACACTGACGAGCGGCTTTATTCCGATTTCACCGATCAGACCGGCATCGTCATCAACCGCATCGAAGGCAACGCCGATGAGCTGGTCGCGCGGATGCAGGCCGAAGGTTTGAACTCCCCCGCCGATGTGCTGCTGACGGTCGATACCTCGCGACTGCAACGGGCCAAGGACGCGGGCGTGCTGCAATCCGTTGACAGTGATGTGCTTGAGGCGCGCATCCCAAGCAGCCTGCAGGATGCCGACAACCAGTGGTTCGGTTTCAGCCAGCGCGCGCGGATTATTTTCTATGACAAGGCCGACGTCGAAAACCCGCCGCTCAGCTACCTCGATCTGGCTGATCCGGCCTATGAAGGCATGGTCTGCCACCGGTCCTCTACCAATGTTTATTCACAGACACTGCTGTCCGCTGTGATCGAGAATCATGGGACAGAGGCCGCAACAGCCTGGGCCGAGGGTGTCGTGAACAACTTTGCCCGTGATCCGCAGGGCGGTGACACAGATCAGCTGCGCGGTCTGGTGTCTGGCGAATGCGACATTGCAATTTCGAACACCTATTACTTTGCCCGCGCCCTGCGGACAGAAGTGGACGGTCTGGATGCCGCCGCGCTGGAGGGCATTGGCTGGGTCTTTCCATCACAGAACGCCGAAGGCGCGCATATGAACCTGTCAGGCGGCGGTGTCGCGGCCAATGCCCCGAACCGCGACAATGCGGTGAAGTTTCTGGAATATCTCGCCTCGGATCAGGCGCAGCAATATTTCAGCGCCGGGAACGACGAATACCCCGCTGTGCCCGGCGTGGGCTTGTCACCCTCGGTCGCGGCTTTGGGGATTTTCCGCCCCGATGCGGTTGATCTGAGCGCTGTGGCACAAAATCTGGCCGAGGCGCAGACCATCTTCAATCAGGTCGGCTGGGAATAACGCGGCCACGCACACGAGCTCGCACAGGGGGCATCGCGCAGGCGGTGCCCCTTTTCCTATGCCCAGCCCTTGCCGATACGGCGGCAGAGCAGGATCACCGGGATCAATCCGATGGCGGCAATCACCAGACTGGGCACCGCTGCGCCCTCCAGCCGCTCGTCAGATGCAAGGCGGTAAGCCTGTACCGCCAGCGTGTCATAGTTGAATGGGCGCATGATCAGCGTGGCTGGCAGTTCCTTCATCACATCGACAAAGACGATCAGTCCGGCGGTCAGCAGACTGGTGCGCAGCAGCGGCACGTGGACACGCCGGACGAGCCCCGGCATGTCCTGCCCCAACGTGCGGGCGGCCGCGTCCATATTGACGCCGACGGATGCGATTCCGCCTTCAT
>JAHDGO010000021.1 GCA_020627605.1 Yoonia sp. | reverse complement strand
TCAGATCGGACAATCCGCCGTCGAGTTCCAGCGTGCCCTGCCGCCCGGCGGCCTTTTTGTATTTCTGGATCCGCACGCCCTTGCCCCGGCCCATTTCCGGCAATTCGCTGGTTTCAAAGACCAGCAGCTTGGCGTTTTCAGACACCACCGCGACATGGTCGCCCGCCACACGGGTGCAGATCCTGGCCACGGTATCCTTGACGTTCAGCACCTGTTTGCCGGCGCGGGTCTGGGCCACGACTTCTTCCTCGGGCACGATGAAACCGTTGCCTTCAGCGCTGGCCACCAGCAGTTTCTCACCCGGCTTGTGGATCAGGATATCAACGATTTCCACCTCGTTGGGCAGGTCGATCATCAGGCGCAGCGGTTCGCCCATGCCACGCCCGCCGGGCAGGTTGGATGCGCCCACGGTGTAAAACCGTCCGTTCGCACCAAAGACCAAAAGCTTGTCCGTGGTTTCCGCATGGAAGATGAAACGCGGGCCATCGCCGTCCTTGAACTTCAGCTCGCGGGTCAGGTCGATATGGCCCGTCATGGCACGGACCCAGCCCATCTGAGAGCAGACAACGGTGATCGGCTCACGTTCGATCATCGCCTCAAGCGGGACCTCGACAATCTCTTCGGCCTCGGCAAATTGTGTTCGCCGCGCGCCGCCGATGCTGTCGCGGCCAAAAAGCTTGCGCGTTTCACGCAGCTGTTCGGCGATCCTGGCCCATTGCAGGTCATCACTTTCGAGCAAATCTTCGATCCCGGCGCGCTCTTCCATCAGCGCGTCGCGTTCGGCAATCAGCTCCAGCTCCTCCAGACGGCGCAGGGACCGCAAGCGCATGTTGAGGATCGCCTCGGCCTGAATTTCGGACAGAGAAACCTCTGGATCGGCGTCCGGCGTGATCGGGCTGACATAGTCCTTTTCAGACGTGGCGCGGACATGATCCAGCGCCCAGTCTTCCACCATCAGTGCCTGTTTGGGGTCGTCGTCATAGCGGATGATGTCGATCACGCGGTCCAGATGCAGGAAGGCGATGATAAACCCTTCGAGCACCTCAAGCCGGTGGTCGATCTTTTCCAACCGGTACCGGCTGCGCCGCAGCAGCACATCACGGCGGTGGTCAAGAAAGGCGCGCAGCACTTCTTTGAGCGAGCAGACCTTGGGCGTGACCCCGTCGATCAGCACGTTCATGTTCAGGCTGAAACGCGTTTCAAGGTCAGAGTTGCGGAAAAGCATCCCCATCATGACCTCTGGGTCGACCGTCTTGGCACGCGGTTCCAGCACGACGCGGATATCGTCTGCAGATTCGTCGCGCACATCAGCGAGAAGTGGCACCTTCTTGGTCTGGATGACCTCTGCCAGCTTTTCGATCAGTTTGGATTTCTGCACCTGATATGGGATTTCCGTGACGATGATCTGCCACTGACCACGGCCCAGATCTTCAACCTCCCACTTGGCGCGCAGACGGAACGCCCCACGCCCGGTGCGGTAGGCTTCGCCGATATTTTCCTTTGGCTCAACGATGACACCCCCGGTCGGGAAATCAGGACCGGGCACATAGTCCAGCAGGGTCTCGTCACGGGCGTTGGGTGCCTTGATCAGATGCAGGCAGGCATCAATCAACTCGTGCAGATTATGCGGCGGAATGTTGGTGGCCATCCCGACAGCGATCCCGCTGGAGCCATTGGCAAGCAAGTTGGGGAATGTGGCGGGCAGCACGGCCGGTTCTTCCAGCCGGCCGTCATAGTTGGGACGGAAATCGACGGCATTCTCGGCCAGACCTTCCAGAAGCGCCTCTGCGGCGGCGGTCATCCGGGCCTCTGTATAGCGGCTGGCGGCGGGATTATCGCCGTCGATGTTGCCGAAGTTCCCCTGCCCGTCGACCAGCGGGTAGCGGACGTTGAAGTCCTGCGCGAGCCGCGCCATCGCGTCATAAATCGCGGCATCACCATGCGGGTGGAAATCACCCATCGTGTCGCCGCTGATCTTGGCGGACTTCAGAAAACCGCCCGTGGGCGACAGCCGCAAACGCGACATCGCGTAAAGAATTCGGCGGTGCACTGGCTTTAGCCCGTCGCGCGCATCAGGCAGCGCGCGGTGCATGATGGTAGAGAGCGCATAGGTCAGATAACGATCGCCAATCGCCCGGCGAAGCGTCTCTGTCACATCGTTCGGACCCAGGCCCGTCTCATTCTCGCTGCTCATGTGCTATGATGTATCCGCAGGCGATTCTGCCGTAAAGCGGGGATTATTCCCCGTGATGCAAGGGAACCGATCTGCTGTGATCGCTGTTGTAAGTACATCTGCCTGTAACAAGTTTTGCCCCTGGGGGGAGCATCATGCCAAAAGTCATCACTGCCAGTACGTTTGTCCTGTTCTGGGCATTCTTCGAAATGTCGGGCGGCACGGACTTCGTTCCGCCATCTGAGCGGGAAGAAAACCGTATGGCCAAGATCGCGGTCGCCCCTGAAGACGACGTCTTTGAGGTGATCCCGTTTGATCAGCCTGTCATCGTTGACGCAGCCCCCGTGATCGCGCCTGAAGAGGGCAATGGAACAGTCATTCAGGCAGCATTTGGCGATGATCCTGCGCTGCAACCTGCGTCACTGTCCACAGAGGCCGCGCTGAGCGAGCCACAGCCGCAAGCCGCACTGCCCCGCGCTGACATTCGCAATATCATCGGCAACCGGGTCAATCTGCGTGATGGTCCTGGCACCGGCTATGATGTCATCGACACCTATTCGCGTGGGGCCGAGGCGGAAGTCCTTAAGGTCAATGATGACTGGGCACAGATTCGCCTGCTGGAAACAGGCGATGTCGGCTGGATGGCCGCCTGGTTGCTGAGCGACTGATCCCGACACTTGCTTTTATGTGGCCATGCAGGGCAATGATCCTGCATGACACAGAAATCCATCCTGATCACTGGCGCGTCTTCCGGCATCGGTCTTGATGCCGCCCGCGGCCTGCGCGATGCAGGCTGGCGCGTGTTCGCAAGTTGCCGCCAGCCGCAGGACTGTGCGCGGCTGCAGTCAGAGGGCTTTGAAAGCCCCCGTATCGACTATGCCGACCCCGACAGCATCGTGAACGGTCTGGCCGAGGTGCTGGAGGCGACGGACGGACGCCTTGATGCGCTATACAACAATGGGGCCTATGCCTGCCCCGGTGCGGTCGAAGACCTGCCAGTTGCTGCCCTGCGCGAGATTTTTGAAACAAACCTCTTTGGCTGGCACGAACTGACCCGGTTGGTAATCCCTGTCATGCGCGCCCAGGGGGCTGGCCGGATCATCAATTGTTCATCCGTATTGGGCTTTGTCCCGATGAAATGGCGCGGGGGTGTCGATACGCACTGGAAGGGCTGACCGACGTCTTGCGGATCGAGATGCAGGGCACCGGCGTCAAGATCATCCTGATCGAGCCGGGGCCCGTCACCAGCAACATCCGGCAAAACGCCGTGCCGCATTTCGAAAAATGGATCGACTGGGAAAACTCTGCCCGCGCGGATGAATACGCACAGGTCAAGGACCGGCTATACACCGACAGCGGCCCGGATACGTTTGAACTGCCCGCCTCTGCTGTCACCAGGAAACTGCTGCGCGCATTGACCGCGAAAAACCCCAAGCCACGCTATTATGTGACATTTCCCACCTATCTGATGGGCGCGCTCCGGCGGTTGCTGCCCACGCGGCTATTGGATTGGGTGATATTGCGGGTCTGAGGGTTTTCTTTGCCGCGGTGCCTGCTACATCGCGTGGGACAACAAAGGGGACAGCACAACAATGGCAAGTGATCCGTTCTTCTGGGTGATGGTTCTGGCGGTCGCCGCCGTGCTGATCATCCTGATGCTGGGCATCGGCAGCTTTGGCAAAGGCGGCGAATTCAATCGCAAGAATGCCAACAAGATCATGCGCTGGCGGATCGGGGCGCAGCTGATCGCAGTGATCCTGATCCTGATTTTTGTGTGGCTGCGCGGGCAGGGAAATTAAACAATGGTTGTACTGAACAAAATCTACACCAAGACCGGCGATGCGGGCGAAACAGCCCTTGGCAATGGCAGCCGGGTGGCCAAACACGCGATGCGCGTGACGGCCTATGGCACGGTTGACGAAACCAATGCGACGGTGGGTATGGCGCGGTTACATGCCAGCGGCGACATGGACGGGCAACTGGCCATGATCCAGAACGATCTGTTTGATCTGGGTGCCGACCTCTGCCGGCCCGACATGGAAAAAGATGCAGAAGCGGAATACCCCGTGTTGCGCATGACTGACGCGCAGGTGACCCGGCTGGAGACACAGATCGACGCGATGACCGCACAGGTGGAGCCGTTGAAAAGCTTCATCCTGCCGGGCGGGTCAGCGCTGGCAGCGCATCTGCACCTTTGCCGGACAGTCTCGCGCCGGGCAGAGCGACTGACGGTCGAACTCGCCACAATGGAGTCGGTCAACCCCGCTGCGGTCAAATATCTTAACCGGTTGTCGGACTGGTGTTTTCAGGCCGCCCGCATCGCAAATGACAACGGCAGGGACGATGTTCTTTGGGTGCCGGGGGCCAACCGCTAATATCGGTGGAATTTATCCACGATCGGCGTCACGGCTGACGCGCGCGTCAAGAACGTGGCGTCGGCGGCCCCTGCCGCGTCGATTTTGCACTGTTTTCGCACCTATTGCCGCGTTAACAACACGCTGAGACAATGAACGCTCAGATTCTTGGGAGAGAAACGCAAATGAAGGTCCTCGTACCCGTCAAGCGCGTGATCGACTATAACGTGAAGGTCCGCGTCAAGGCGGACGGGTCCGGTGTCGATCTTGCAAACGTCAAAATGTCGATGAACCCTTTCGACGAAATCGCCGTCGAAGAGGCGATCCGCCTGCGTGAGGCCGGAAAGGCCGAAGAGGTTGTCGCGGTGTCCATCGGCGTCAAGCAAAGCCAGGAAACCCTGCGCACCGCACTCGCCATGGGTGCTGACCGCGCCATTCTGGTGGTGGCGGCTGACGACGTGCACAACGATATCGAACCCCTTGCGGTGGCCAAGATCCTTGCCGCAATCGTCAAGGAAGAGGCCCCGGGTCTGGTGCTGTGTGGCAAGCAAGCCATCGACAACGACATGAACGCCACCGGCCAGATGCTGTCAGCCCTGCTGGGCTGGTCGCAAGCCACATTCGCATCCGAAGTGGACGTGGACGGTGACAGCGCGACAGTCACCCGCGAGGTGGACGGCGGTCTGCAGACCATCAAGGTCAAGATGCCGACAATCGTAACCGTCGATCTGCGCCTGAACGAACCGCGCTATGCCTCGCTGCCCAATATCATGAAGGCCAAGAAAAAGCCGCTGGATGAAAAGACGCCCGCCGACTACGGCGTTGATGTCACCCCACGGCTGTCCATCGTCGGCACGACCGAGCCAGACGCGCGCAAAGCGGGGATCATTGTCGGCTCTGTTGATGAGCTTGTCGAGAAACTCAAAGAAGCGGGGGCTGTGTAATGGCTGTACTTCTGATTGGTGAAGTGACCGACGGCGCATTGGCCGTTGACGCAACCGCAAAGGCCGTGTCTGCGGTGCAATCCTTGGGGGATGTCACCGTTCTCTGCGCCGGTGCCTCTGCATCTGCGGCCGCGGCTGAAGCCGCGAAGATTGACGGCGTCGCAAAGGTGCTCTGCGCCGAGGATGCTGTTCTGGGCCACCGTCTGGCTGAACCCACAGCGGACCTGATCGTGTCTCTGGCTGGCGACTACAGCCACATCGTGGCCCCCGGCACAACAGACGCCAAGAACGTGATGCCACGCGTGGCGGCCCTGCTGGACGCAATGGTGATTTCCGAGGTGACAGCCGTGGTTGACGCCGACACGTTCGAGCGCCCGATCTACGCCGGCAACGCGATCCAGACCGTGAAATCGTCCGACGACAAGAAGGTCATGACAATCCGCACCGCAGGTTTTGACGCCGCTGGCATGGGCGGGTCTGCCGCCGTGGAAAACATCGGCGCTGCCGGTGATCCGGGTCTGTCTGAATGGGTCGAGGACAAGGTTGCGGCCTCTGACCGTCCAGAGCTGACGTCAGCGGGCGTTGTTGTGTCCGGCGGTCGTGGTGTAGGGTCCGAAGACGACTTTGCCCTGATCGAAAAACTGGCTGACAAGCTGAACGCCGCCGTTGGTGCCTCGCGCGCTGCCGTGGACAGCGGCTACGCCCCGAACGACTGGCAGGTCGGTCAGACCGGCAAGGTCGTTGCACCTGATCTTTACGTTGCTGTTGGCATCTCGGGTGCGATCCAGCACTTGGCCGGTATGAAGGACAGCAAGATCATCGTTGCGATCAACAAGGACGAAGAGGCCCCGATTTTCCAGGTGGCTGACTACGGTCTTGTCGCCGACCTTTTCGAGGCCGTCCCAGAGCTGACCGAGAAACTCTGAGATTGATCAGCCTGACGATTGAAAAGGCCTGCAGGGAACTGCGGGCCTTTTTTGCGTTATAAGGGACTTAGGGGACCGTCGTTGCGATACCCAATGCCAGCATTGCTGTCGCACAACCGGTTGTCATGTCAAATGCTGTAAAGGTTATCCCTGATCCCGGGGATCAGTGCGCGCGCGGCTTCCACATGGCATTCGGGACCCAGCATTTCCGACGCAGTCTTCAACTGTGATGGTGGAAAGAACATGCCCTTCGTCCCCTGCCCGATTGCAGTCTCCGAAGGGTTTACCACAACCACTTTTTTCACCAGCGGCCGCAGCTCATCAATCATGGATGCGGTGATGAACAGCGGATCGGTCTGCAACTGATTGGGCCGGTCCGACCAGTGGTCGTCGCAAACCCTGTCCTCTGAGAACCACAAAAGGAGGCAGCGTTCGCCGATCAGGCCGATCAGGGTTTTCATGCGCGCGCTCCACGCCTCGCGCAACTCGTTTACGACGGTTTCGAACCGGTCGAGTGACTGGCTGTGCAGGGCGGTCAGCATCTGCCGGTTGAAGCTGAAATCGGCAAAATCGACGTCATGATAAATGGCCCGCAGCACGGTCGAGGCGCTTTGAAACCGGTCGTTGCGGCGTGGATGCACAGCATAGAACCGGTTGGACAGGTTCTGCGCGCCCATGATCTGCAACACGGTCATTTCAGCCTTCTGACAAATGTCGAGGACCGTGCCATCCTTGAGAAACACATCAATCCCGCCATTAACGCAACCGAAGTTGACACAGGGCTGGCGCATGGCCTTTTCAACCAGCATGGGAAAGGGCTTTTCGATGAATTTGCCGTAAGTTTCCGTGCCGCCGAGAAACGCCATGTATGGCATATCGAGGCGTTTGCGCGGGCCACGGAACAGCATCCGCGATCCCGGATAACGGCAGGGCGCATATGACAATTCGCCCGTTTCGATGGTTTCCTGCTTCATCCTTGGCGCTGTCCCTCTGTCAAGCAGTGCCAGTTTCGGCGCAATAATTTGCCAAATGATGAATCCGCACAGTGATCTTTGCCTTTGCGGCCGATCCACCTTGAAGCCGCCGCCGCCACGGGCCTATGGTGCAGCGCAAACGGGAAAGGGTGCGGCATGGCGATCGAGAAAGTGGGCATTGTGGGCGCTGGCCAGATGGGCAACGGCATCGCCCATGTCTTTGCGCTGGCGGGCTATGACGTCTTGATGACGGATATCAGCGCCGAGGCGCTGGACGCGGCCGTCGCCCTGATCGACCGCAATCTGGAACGTCAAGTCGGCAAAGATTTGATCAGCGCCGATGACAAGGCCGCCGCATTGGGCCGGATCGCGACCACCCAGACCCTGACGGACCTTGGCCCCACTGACCTGATCATCGAGGCCGCGACAGAGCGTGAAACAGTCAAACAGGCCATTTTTGAGGATCTGGTGCCGCACCTGAAGCCGGAAACGATCCTGACGTCGAACACCTCTTCCATTTCAATCACACGCCTTGCCTCTCGCACGGACCGGCCTGAGAAGTTCATGGGCTTTCACTTCATGAACCCCGTCCCGATCATGCAGCTGGTCGAATTGATCCGGGGCATCGCCACCGATGAGGCGACGTTCAAGGCCTGCCACGGCGTTGTCGAACGGCTGGGCAAGACCTCTGCCACGGCAGAGGATTTTCCCGCCTTCATCGTCAATCGCATCCTGATGCCGATGATCAATGAGGCGATCTACACGCTCTACGAAGGCGTCGGGTCGGTCAAATCCATTGATACTTCGCTGAAACTGGGCGCCAACCATCCGATGGGCCCGCTGGAACTGGCGGATTTCATCGGGCTGGACACCTGTCTTGCGATCATGAACGTGCTGCACGATGGGCTGGCTGATACGAAATACCGGCCCTGCCCGCTCCTGACCAAATACGTCGAGGCCGGGTGGCTTGGCCGGAAAACCAAACGCGGGTTTTATGATTACAGGGGCGAGGAGCCCGTACCGACGCGTTAGTCGTCCGACTGCTGATCTGCTGCGCGGTTCTGGACCGGCAGCGGCTCTTTGAAGGTCAAGGTGCGGTACGGGAATGGGATTTCCATCTCCGCTTCGTCCAGTCCACGCTTGATCGCGGCAACCACCTGATCACGTGAACGACGGACATCAACCGGCGCAGAACCGGTCCACCAAGCGACCTCAAAGTTGATGGATGAGCTGCCAAATTCCTTGGCGAAAACCTGAATGGGTTTGTCGTCCTGATCAACTGTGTCGCAGGACTGCACCGCCGTGGTGATCACATCGCGTGCAGCATCGACATCAACGTCGTAAGCGATGCCACAGATGATTTCGACACGCCGCAGGGACTGGTCAGTGCGCACGATAACCGGGTTCTTGAACAGAATGGCATTCGGAACAATCACCAGCTGTCCGTCGGTCTGACGAATATGACTTTCACGGATCGCGATATGGCTCACCTCGCCTTCGATGTCTTCGCATTCGATATGGTCGCCGATGCGCATCTCGCGGCGGAACAGAATGATGATCCCGGCCAGAAAATTCTCAAACACATCCTTGAAGGCAAAGCCGATTGCGACTGACCCAATGCCAAGTCCGGCCAGAATGCTAGACGGGGTGAGGCCGGGAAAGACAATGACCGCCGCAATCATCAGGCCGATGATCCAGATCAAGATGGACAGCAAAAGGGTGAAAAGTTCTTTCAGGCTTTGGCGCAGATTGGTGCGTGACAACACGCGCCGCAGGATGTTCTGCCCCAGTTTGCTGAGCCCGGCAGTAGCGAGAATGACGACAAGGGCGACGGCGATTTGCGGCACAAGCTCTATGGCGCCGCGCGCAATTTCTCGCAACTGGTCGAGTAGTATCTGGATGGGTTCCACGCGCTGGCCTCCGCGGTTTGGCCTAGCTCAACGCGCTAAGGCGTCATTGGTTCAGATAGGTGACCAAGCCCGGCAGCCCACCCGCTACCCCTTCAACCCCAATGTCTCTTTCCGCATCCAGTCCATGCAGGCGCGTTGATCCTGGAGTCGGTCACGCACTTCGGCGTCATCAAACGGGTGGCCGACTACCGGTTTCTGCGGCTTTCCACAGGCTCGCACGATTTCATTGATCAGCAGGCTTTGCCGCAAGGTCGGCGAAATCTGGCAGGCCATCTGGTACCAGCGTGAATTGGCGCCTGGAAAGAAAAGCGGCACGACGCGGGCACCCGACAGCCGGATCATCTTGGCGGTGAAGAGGTTCCAATCATCCTCTACCATTGGCCCAAACAGGCTGTTGGCCGAGGCCACGACACCCGACGGAAAGATCGCAACCAGCCCACCGTCCTTGAGATGGGCCATGGCCTTGCGCCGCATCTCGACCATCTTGGCCTGTGCGTCCTCTTCATGGGGGAAGGGCACAGGGATCAGGAACTTGCCGGCGTCCTCGTCAATATCGGTCAGAAAGGCGCGGGTCAGGATACGGTAGTCCGGGCGCGCACGGCCCAGTAGATCGGCCATGATCATCCCGTCGACCATGCCATGGGGATGGTTGGCTACCACGACGACAGGTCCGGTTTTGGGAATGCGGTCGATCTGCTCTTGCGGGGTCAGCAGATCAATCCCCATGACATCCAGTGCCGAACGCCAGAAGGCTGGCCCATGGGCTTTGCCGCGCCGTTCAAACTCGCGGATCATCCGGATGATGTGGATTTTGCCGGTGCACCATTCGATCGACTTGATAATGCCACGCCGCCATGGGCTATCGAATGTGTTCGAATAAGTCAGCGCACCGCGATCATACACCCGCGGATGCGGGTCCTGGCCGGTCGGAAGTTCTGTGGCCTTGGAGCCTGTTTCGGTCAAAGTGCCTATCCCTGCGGTCAGCGTCCGGTCTCAGTCGCCTTCACCAAACTTGTCATTCACAAGGTTGGTGATTGCAGCCAGCAGGTCCTCTGCCTGTGGGCCACGTGTCTCTACCTCAATAAATGTTCCGATAGAGGCTGCCAACATTAAAAGCCCCATGATGCTGTCGCCGCCAGCGCGCTCGCCATCCTTGCTGACGGTGGCCTCGGCGTCAAAGCTTTCAACGACCTCGACCAGCTTGGCAGAGGCGCGGGCGTGCAGGCCCTTGATGTTCTGGATTTCAAGTCGCGCCTGTGTCATCGCGGCACACCGCCCTTGTGGCTGTTGATGTATTTATGTGCCGCCGTGATCGCAGCATCGACCGCATCGGGGACAGAGCTGCCGCGCGACTTGGCCAGTTTGATCAGCATGGGCAGGTTGGCCCCGTAAAGGATGCGCCGGTTGTCAGGGCTGCAGGCACGCAGCGACAGATTGGTGGGGGAGCCGCCGAACATATCGGTCACAATGACAACACCGTCGCCGGTGTCCACCGCATCAGCAGCGTCGCAGATTTCGCTTTGCTTGGCCGCACGGTCATCATCTGGTGCGATGGCGATACTGATCATGCCGGGCTGTGGTCCGACCACATGTTCGACCGCCGCATGATATTCCTGCGCCAAACCCCCATGTGCCACGATGACGATACCGATCAAGCCGTTTGTCCCTTGCTGTCTGCTGTGCCCCGTCGCTCCAGCTCGCGATGTCGTTTAGACACATGCCAGCCATCCTGTGCAAGGGCTTCGGCCATGCGCTCAACCATCATAACTGACCGGTGTTGCCCCCCGGTACACCCAAAGCCGATGGACAGATGCGCCTTGCCTTCATCCTTGTGGGCAGGCAGCAGCAGGTCGGTCAGCCCCTTGACCTGATCAAAGAAGGCGGCAAAGCGCGGATCATCCGCGACATAGGCCGCCACCGGCGCGTCGCGCCCATCGCGTTTGCGCAACCCCTCGTCCCAATGCGGGTTCTTCAGAAAGCGGCAGTCCATCACGATATCCAGCCCGCGCGGCAGACCGCGTTTGTAGGAAAACGAATGCAGGGTCACACCCAGCTGTCCACCCTCGGCAGTACCGAACCAGCGCACGACCTCGGCCTTGAGGTCATGCGGTGACAGGTCAGAGGTATCAATCAGCACGTCGGCCCGCGCCCGCACCGGCACCAGCATATCCTTTTCTGCGGCAATGCCTGCCAGCGGTGGTCCCGCCGGTGCCAAAGGATGCCTGCGCCGGGTTTCGGAATAGCGCTTCACCAGCACCTCTTCGGCAGCGTCGAGGTAGAGGACCTGCGACCGCTGGTCGGTGCGCCCGGCCAGTTGATCAATCGTCTCGATCAGGGCGGTGGTGCCAAAATCACGGTTGCGCACATCAAGCCCCAGAGCCAGCGGCCTGCTGGGCGGCGGCCCGTCCAACAGACGGGGCAACAGCGACAGCGGCAAGTTGTCGATCACCTCATAGCCCAGATCCTCCAGCGCGTTGATCGCCGTGGATCGCCCGCCACCTGACGGCCCGGTGACCAACACCACGGTCGCGGCCAGTTTGGCAGTGTCGTTCATCGCTCGCTCCATCCCGCTTTGAGGATCTGCAGAATCGCTGCGGCAAACTGTGGCCCTTCGATGCGGTGGATCAAGGGCAGATCACATCCCAATAGCGTGATGACGCCGCGTTGCGGCAAACGTGTGGCGGCGGTCGTGTCGAGGTCGACCACAAGTCTGACGGCCGCCTGCGAGTGCGCATCGGCATTCAGGATACCAATGCCCCGTGCCTCGATCATGCCAGTGATCTGTGGCGGGCAGGTTGCTGTCAGGTGATCGCCATCGCACGACAGCTGCACCCGGTCATCAGCAACCAGATCACAGCCCAACCCCATCAGCATCAGGCCCAAGGCCGATTTGCCGCTGCCGGACTGACCCGTGATCAAAACGCCCTGCCCACCCCATGCAACGCAGGTGGCGTGCACGGTTTGCACATCGTTCATCCCGTCACCTAAACCGGCAGGCCGACGACGAACCGCGCGCCAAGTGGGGGGCTGCCAGGGGCGGCATCAGCCTGGCGGATGTTCTCGGCCCAGATGACGCCGCCATGTGCCTCGACGATCTGCTTGGAGATCGCAAGCCCAAGACCGGAGTTGTTGCCAAACTGCCCCTCTGGCCGTTCCGAATAGAACCGCTGGAAGATTTTCGTCAGCGCATCGTCGGGTATGCCGGGGCCGGTATCCTCGACCACGACCAGCACACGGTTTTCGCGTTGGCGCGCCCAGACCCGGACAGCATCGCCTTCTTCACAGAATGACAGGGCGTTGGTGATCAGATTGACAAAGACTTGCGCCAATCGCCCTTCAAGCCCCTGCGCCGTGATCGGGTTGGTCGGCAGATCAGAGACAAAATGAACGGAGCGCTGTTTCGCCTCGCCGCCAAGGTACTCGACAAGGTTCGACAACATCTGGATCAGATCAAAGGTTTCTTCTTCTTCCTTGACCAATTCACTGTCGAGGCGCGAGGCATTGGCGATATCGCTGACCAGACGATCCAGACGTTTGACGTCATGTTCAATGACCTCAAGCAAACGCTCGCGCTGATCATCGCGTTTGGCGACACGCATGGTACCGACAGCAGACCGCAAGGACGCAAGTGGGTTCTTGATTTCATGCGCCACGTCAGCGGCAAACTGTTCATTGCCTTCGATACGTTCATAAAGGGCAGAGACCATCCCCCGCAGCGCGCCAGACAGGCGGCCGATTTCATCAGGGCGACCGGACAGATCGGGGATGCGCACCTTGACGGGCGACATCTTGCGGGCGTTCTTTTCCTGACTTGCCTCGGCGGCGGTGGCCAATTGTGCCAGCGGGTTCGCAATGGTGGATGCCAGAACAAGGCTCAGACCGATGCTGACCAGCACGCCGACAAAGAACAGGCGCAGATACTGTTCGCGCTCGCGCCGCAATAGGCTGCCAACCTCACCGGCCGCGGTGGTCACGGCAATCACGCCAACAGGCTCGCCGTTGCGCATGATGGGGGTTGTGGCAATGAAACTGGTGGCGCCATCAATGTCAGAGGCGCGCAATTGTGTACCATTGACGATGGCATCCACCACGTCGGCGCGGGTCAGCTCGATCAGGTTGAACTCATCTTCCGATGCCGTATCGCCAAAGGAAACCAGATTGACCAAACCGCTCCAGATCGACACGAGGGCGTCGAGAAAGAACGTTTCGCTGGCCTGCCGTTCAAGAGCCACGACGTCTGATGCTTCCAGTTCACCCTTGGCGCGGGCGACAAGGGTGGTGTCGGGCGCAAAGACAGAAACCTCGATACCGCCGCGCAGGCTCATCCCGGCAAGCGTCTTTCCGGGATTGATGCCATCGGCCGTCACCAGATTGACCGGCGCGATGGATGGCAACTGGGCTTCAAACACATCGGCGATGAGCTGTGCCTCATTCACCAGACCGCGGGCACGCTGATAGGCCAGGCTGTCACGCGACGGGCTGAGGTATAACACGCCGGAAATCAAAAGGATCAGGGCGATCAGGTTGAAGGTGACAATCTTGCGCGCAATCGGCGAGCGGCGCAACGCCAGCAACCGGCCACCGGGCAGTTCACTTTCGGCGAACTCGTCGGTGACCAGATCGGGATCGACCCAGTCATCGCCCAACACAAGGTCAGGGGTACGGGCCGCAGCACGCACCGACCGCAGGTCGCGTACGTCGATTTTGGGTGAGGCGCTCATGCGCTACTCTTCGTTGTAGCGATACCCGATGCCGTAAAGGGTCTCGATCGCGGAAAACTCGTTGTCCGTGTTCCGCATCTTCTTGCGCAGCCGCTTGATGTGGCTGTCGATCGTGCGATCGTCCACATAAACCTGGTCGTCATAGGCCACATCCATCAGCTGATCGCGGCTTTTGACAAAGCCGGGGCGCTGGGCCAGTGCCTGCAACAGCAAAAATTCGGTCACCGTAAGGGATACGTCTTTGCCTTTCCATTTTACCGCGTGGCGCAGCGGGTCCATCACCAGCTCACCACGGACCATGACCTTGGTCTCTTCGGTTTCCTCAATCTCTTCTCCGGCGATTGCATCCTGCCTGCGCAGAAGCGCCCGGATTCTTTCCACCAGTAGACGCTGAGAAAATGGCTTTTTTACGTAATCATCGGCGCCCATGCGCAAGCCAAGGACCTCGTCGATCTCATCGTCCTTCGACGTCAAGAAAATAACGGGGATAGAGGTCTTCTGCCGCATCCGCTGCAACAGATCCATACCATCCATCCGTGGCATTTTGATGTCCAAAACGGCAAGTTCGGGCATACGTTTGTTGAACGCATCAAGGGCTGCCTGACCATCATTGTAGGTCTCGACCTCGAAACCCTCAGCCTCCAGCGTCATGGAGACAGACGTCAGAATATTTCTGTCATCATCAACAAGTGCAATCCTGGACATGAATGTGAACCCTTCAAATGCTCTATTGTCGCTCTTGGCGGCGATCAGACCTAGTTTTCATCGTTTTCTCCAGACGAATCAATAGTTAAGTCCGTCTGCGCCACATTGCCGCCGTAATTGGTTCATTTTTGCCATTCTTGCCACGACCGGCCGCACAGATGACAGGCAATCACCGTGGTGGTTGCGCTAACATCAAAATGGTTGCGCTAACTGTGTCAGCGAAGGCTACCGCAGCGGGAAAACAAGGTGCTATGCAGGATCATCGCAAGGCATTCCCGCCATCTGATGAAGGAGCGAACCAATGGACCACGGCACGGTCAACCCTTCGATGAAGCTTGAGGATCAAGGCATCACAGGGCTTGCTTACGTATAACCGCTC
>JAHDGO010000459.1 GCA_020627605.1 Yoonia sp. | reverse complement strand
GTACCGGACCTTACTTGTAGACGGATTCTTTGCCGAAATGCTTTGTCAGCATGTAGTAGATCACAGCGCGATACTTGTTGCGCTCTGACATGCCATAGGTCTCAAGCACGGATTTGATCGCGGCATCAAGCTCTGGCCCGTCCTTCAGGCCGAGTTTCTTGACAAGGAAATTGGTCTTCACGGTCTCAAGCTCTGCCGGCTGGCTGGCCGCAACGGTGGAGGCGTCAGCATTGTAGATTGCAGGGCCGCAGCCAATCGTCACCTTTGTCAGCAGATCCATATCTGGCGTCATGCCGCATTTGCTTTTGAGGTCATCCGCATACTTCGCGATCAGATCGTCTCTTTTTCCCATGAAATTGTCCCCTGTCTTGTCAATTCTTTGTTCAAAGCAGCCCCAGTGGCTGCGCGTGAGGCACGTTACTGTCACTCTGTCCGAAACGTAAAGAAAAAAGGCGGTTTCCAAGCGGGGTTTTGCCCGCAGGCGCCGAAATCACAGGGGAATTCTGGCTGGATCACTTTTGCCGCCTCAACAATTCGTGTCCGCGTCCCGTGATCTGCCGGTTGCGGCCCGGCGTAACCCTGAACACAAACAACAACAGGAATGAGACATGAAAAACGCTTATGCTTTTATCACCGCACTGCTGGTGACAGCCCCTGCGGCCTCTTTCGCACAGGACTGGACCGGCCCCTACGCAGGTATTCAGGCCGGGACCGCAACGATCGACGTCGACAACCTGGAGGTCGAAGGCGACGGTCCGTCGTTGGGTTTGTTCGCTGGCTATAATATGCAGCAGGGCAACGTCGTTTATGGTGGTGAATTTGACTATGACGCCACCGAATACGACATCGCCGATGGCGTGGCAGAGGTGGATTCCACGGCACGTCTGAAGGCCCGCGTCGGCGTGCCCGTCGGCCTTGGTCTGGCCTATGGTACCGCCGGGATCGTCTGGGCCACCTCGCCCGAACTGGGTGACGACAACGGCTACCTTTACGGGATCGGTTACGACATGCCGGTGGCTGATAACATCCTGATCGGCGCAGAAGTGCTGGGTCACGAATTTGATGACTACAATGACAGCGGTGCGGATGTTGGCGTGACAACCGTGAAGGCGCGTGTGTCCTTCAGCTTCTGATCGGGCACATATCCCAAAATGGGGCGCAGGTGGCGACACCTGCGCCTTTTTGCGTTAGCGGCAGCCGCCCCAGCCCCGCGCCTGCAGATGAAAGTGGTCAGCATGCAGCGCGTTGTAATTCGGCGAGAGTGTCAGCCCGAACCAGTCACAGGCCCCGTCGCGCGCGGCCCGCAGATAGGCAGCGGCTTTCCCGCCGCCATCCCAATCCCTGATCAGGCTGACGCGCTGACCATCGGCAAAACTGAACCCGGTGATGTCGACTGCTGCTGCGGTGGCATGTGTGCTCATCCTTGTGCCGGTCCCGGCTGATGTCCGCATGCGGCGGCAACTGTAGCTGCCGATATGGTCGATCCCGGACAGCGCCGTGCCAAAAATGTCCTGCGCTGCGGGTTGCAGGCTGTGACGTTCCCACATCGCCATGCGCAGGCCGATGCCGCAGCTGGTTTCCAGCGGGGCCAACCTCGCGTCGCCGACGCCCCGCAGGTCCACCCGGTTGGCGATGAAACACTGGTCGGTGTCTGCGCGTGGCGGCTGCGGCTCTACCCGGCCTGCCGCCGCCAGCGTGCTGAGGCAGATCTGCGGGTTGGCAATGGCCTTGTTGAATTTCCAGCTTGTCAGCGGGGTGAT
>JAHDGO010000458.1 GCA_020627605.1 Yoonia sp. | reverse complement strand
CTGATTTCAGGCAAAGACGAAGCCACGATCAGACTGACCGAACGTGCGATCCCGGTGGCGCGAGCGCATGAGAACGCCGCGCTGATGTCGCTGTTGATGATGTTTCAGGCCGAAGCACTTGATCTGGCAGGACAGGAAGACGCAGGCATGGCCCTGCGGCTGGACAGTCTGGGGTGGGGCTTATATGGCTTTGGCAGCCGCAGTGCGGTGATTGATCGCCTGAACGAGATCGCCTCGCTGCCACCGCAAATCCCGCCCAGCTAAAGGACCGCTGCGATGATTTTCCCGCTTTTTGGTTTCGTGATCGGCGCCGTTGTCGGCGCGCTGCGCGCCAAGGGGCGCGGTGGCAAACCGCTTGATATGCTGCAATGGGGTGCGGCCTTTGGCATCTTCTTTGCCATCATCGGGCTCTTCGTCCTGATCATCGTTGACCGCAGCCTGTACTAGGCGATGTTTCTGCCCTTCTTCGACAATCTGCGAAACGCCGGTGTGCCGGTGTCACTGCGGGAGTTTCTGTCGTTTCTCGAAGGCATGAAGGCCGGCCTTGCCACCTATGATATCGAAGCGTTCTACTTTCTGGCCCGCACGATCATGGTCAAGGATGAACGGCATCTGGACAAATTTGACCGCGCCTTTGCCGCCACTTTTGAGGGGCTGGACGCCATCCCCGACGATGCCGTGCTGAATGCCGTCGATATCCCCGCCAATTGGCTGGAAAAGCTGGCCGAAAAGCACCTGACCGAAGCCGAGAAGGCCGAAATCGCCGCCATGGGTGGCTTTGACAAACTGATGGAGACGCTCAGGAAGCGGCTGGAGGAACAAAAGGGCCGCCATCAAGGCGGCAACAAATGGGTCGGCACCGCCGGCACCTCACCCTTTGGCGCCTATGGTTACAACCCGGAAGGCGTGCGCATCGGCCAGAAGGAAAGCCGCCACCAGCGCGCGGTCAAGGTCTGGGACAAGCGTGAATTCAAGAACCTCGACGACACCGTCGAACTGGGCACCCGCAATATCAAGGTGGCCCTGAAACGCCTGCGTCGCTGGGCCCGTGATGGGGCGGCAGAAGAACTTGACGTCAACGGCACCATCCGCGCCACAGCAGAGCACGGCTATCTGGATGTGCAGACCCGTCCGGAACGGCGCAATGCGGTGAAGGTGCTGCTGTTTCTCGATATCGGCGGATCGATGGACCCGCATGTCAAGGTGGTGGAAGAGCTGTTCAGCGCTGCCAAGTCAGAGTTCAAGCATTTCGAATATTTCTACTTTCACAACTGCCTTTACGAAGGCGTCTGGCAAGACAATCGCCGCCGCTGGAACGCGCAAACCTCGACATGGGATGTGCTGCGCACCTACGGACCAGATTACAAATGCATTTTTGTGGGCGACGCCAGCATGTCCCCTTATGAAATCGCCTTTCCGGGCGGGGCGAATGAACACTGGAACGCCGAAGCCGGGGAAACATGGCTGATGCGCGCCCGCGACCAATGGCCGAACCATTTGTGGATCAATCCGCTGGACGAACGCTATTGGCCCTACACCCAGTCGATCGGGATGGTGCAGCAGATATTCGGTGCGGATCGCATGGTGCCAATGACACTGGCCGGGATCGAGGCCGGGATGAAGGCACTGGGGCGATAGGCTTGGGCGGCGATGCTCGGGTTTGAGGCGTATGCGACATCAGGCACGGTTCGGGCGATGCCCGGACGGGGCCGGGCGGTTGTGTTATGTGGGTATAGTCTCGCCAAGAGCTGACGGCGGCGAAGTCC
>JAHDGO010000020.1 GCA_020627605.1 Yoonia sp. | reverse complement strand
CATGATGTCTGGGCGGATGCCAACGGTTTGTGATCCAAACCAGTTGCCCGTCCGTCCAAAGCCGCAGATCACCTCATCCGCGATCAAGAGGATGCCATATTTGTCGACGATGCGCTGGATTTCAGGCCAATAGCTGTCAGGCGGCACGATCACACCGCCGGCACCCTGAATGGGTTCGGCGATGAAGGCGCCGACCTTCTCGGGTCCGATCTCCTTGATCTTCGCCTCAAGCTGACGCGCACGTTCCAGGCCAAATTCCTCTGGCGACATGTCGCCGCCTTCGGCCCACCAGTTTGGCTGGTCGACAAAGGCAATGCCGGGAATAGGCAGGCTGCCTTGGCCATGCATCCCCTTCATCCCGCCAAGCGACGTGCCCCCGATGGTGGAGCCGTGATAGGCATTCCAGCGCGAGATGATCACGTCACGCTCTGGCTGGCCTTTTTCAGCCCAAAAGGTGCGTACCAGCCGGATGTTGGTGTCATTGGCATCCGATCCGCCGCTGGCAAAGAACACGTGGTTCAGGTCACCGGGGGCCAGCGCCGCCAGTTTCTGGGCCAGCATGATCGCAGGCACATGGGTCGTTTTGAAAAAAGTGTTGTAGTAGGGCAGTTCGCGCATCTGGCGTGCGGCGGCATCGGCCAGTTCATCCCGGCCATAGCCAATGTTGACGCACCACAAGCCTGCCATGCCGTCGATAATCTCTTCGCCTTCGCTGTCCTTCAGCCAGACACCCTTGGCCGCGGTGATGACGCGTGGTCCGGATTTTGCCAGCTCATTGGCGTGGGTGAAGGGATGCAGGTGGTGGGCGGCATCCATGGCCTGCAATTCAGCTGTCGGGGGGTAGTTGGCAAGGGTGTTCATGCAGACCTCTGATTCTGATTTCCGGTCACGGTAGGACCGGCCCCGCGCGCTGTCACGCCCTGCATCGCGTGAACAGATGCACAATGTGCCTGCAGCGACGACAAATTGGCTGGCAGACCGGGTTTCAGGGCCGCGAAGGCTGTGATCACAGACATTCTGTTTGCAAACGCCACGGACTTGATCAACAGTTTTCCGGTAAACGAAAATCCTAGGGGAGACTTGGATGTTCAAAGTCAAGAAGAGTGCCGTGCTCGCGGCCGCTGTGGCAACCGCTGGGGCGGGTTGGGCACAGGAAGTGCGTGTCTACAACTGGTCGGACTATATCGACGAGGACCTGCTGACAAAGTTCGAAGAAGAGACAGGGTTTGAGCTGATCTACGACGTCTTTGACAGCAACGAAGTGCTGGAAACAAAGATGCTGGCAGGCGGCTCCGGCTACGACGTCGTCGTGCCGTCGGGCACCTTCCTGCAGCGCCAGATTGCAGCGGGTGCATTCCAGCCGCTGGATATGTCCAAGCTCGAAAACGCCGGCAACCTTTGGGATGTCGTGCAGGCCCGGACCGAGACCTATGATCCCGGCGGACAGTATTCGATCAACTACATGTGGGGCACCACGGGGATCGGCGTGAACGTCGGCAAGGTCACCGAGTTGCTGGGCGAGGATGCGCCAATCGGCTCTCTCGACCTGGTGTTCAACCCAGAGAATATGGAAAAGCTGGCCGAATGCGGCGTGCATTTCCTTGATGCCCCGGCAGAGATGATCCCGGCGGCGCTGCAGTACATTGGCGAAGATCCGGACAGCAAGGACGAGGACGTGCTGGCATTGGCAGAGCCTGTGCTGGCAGCGGTGCGGCCCTATGTGCAGAAATTCCACAGCTCTGAATATATCTCGGCGCTGGCGAACGGTGAAATCTGTGTGGCCTTTGGCTGGTCAGGTGACATCCTGCAGTCGCGCGACCGCGCTGACGAGGCCGACAACGGCGTCGAGATTGCCTACAACGCCCCATCCGAGGGTGCGCTGATGTGGTTTGACCAGATGGCGATCCCGGTGGATGCGCCGAACCCCGAAGGCGCGCACGCGTTCCTTGATTTCATCATGGATGCCGAAAACATGGCAGCGGCCTCGAACTATGTCTACTACGCCAACGGCAACGTGGCATCCCAGCCACTGCTGGAGGAAGACGTGATCGGCGATCCGGCGATCTATCCTGACGCTGAAACGCTTGAGACGCTTTATACCACAACGCCTTATGATGCGCGCGCGCAGCGTTTCGTCACACGCATGTGGACGCGGATCAAATCCGGCACATAACCAATCCGCCCCGGCCTGCCTGACGCTGGCCGGGGCGACTTTTCTTTGTGGCTAGTTACGGGGCACCCCTCTGAATGCCAGAAAACGTCTTTGCGCCCTGGAATGACCCGGCGGAAAAACCGCTCATCCAGTTCAAGAATGTGACAAAGCGCTTCGGTGATTTCACCGCTGTCGATGATCTGTCCATCGACATCTACGAAAAAGAATTCTTTGCGCTGCTGGGCCCGTCAGGTTGCGGCAAGACCACGATGATGCGGATGCTGGCAGGGTTCGAGAAACCGACCAGCGGCACGATCCTGCTGGATGGCAAGGATATCTCGCCCATTCCGCCCAACAAGCGCAGTGTGAACATGATGTTCCAGTCCTATGCGCTGTTCCCGCATCTGACGGTTTACGACAACATCGCCTTTGGTCTGAAACGGTCAGACATGCCGAAAGACCAGATCGACGACCGCGTGCAAAAGATGCTCAAGCTGGTGCAGATTGAGAAGTTTGCCAAGCGCAAGCCAGAACAGATTTCCGGCGGCCAGCGGCAGCGTGTGGCGCTGGCACGGGCCCTGGCCAAGGCCCCCAAGCTGTTGCTGCTGGATGAACCGCTCTCGGCGCTGGACAAGAAACTGCGGCAGGACACGCAGTTTGAACTGATGGACATTCAGGAAAAGACCGGCACCACCTTTGTCATCGTGACCCACGATCAGGAAGAGGCGATGACAGTCGCCAGCCGTGTTGCCGTGATGAACTTTGGCAAGCTGATCCAGGTCGACACCCCGACCCAGATCTATGAGGCCCCCAACAGCACCTATGTGGCCGATTTCATTGGTGACGTGAACATCATCACAGGCCATGCGGTTGGCGTAAACCAGACTGAAACAATCGGATCAAACGACACGGAAACCGTGTCGATCACATGGGCCGAGGGCCAGCAGCCGATCATCGCAACGACAGCGCAACCGACGCTAACCGGTAAGGTCAGTTTCGTCATTCGGCCGGAAAAACTGAATATCACCGCCGAAAGGCCGTCTGACGCCAGCAACGCTTTTCAAGGCAAGGTGCTGGATATTGCCTACCTCGGCAACCTGTCGACCTATCATGTGGAAATGCCGGATGGGCAGATCATCAAGGCGCAGGCGACGAACGCGCGGCGGCGTGCCAACCGCGCCTTCACCTGGGAGGATGAGGTCTGGCTGTCGTGGACCGACACCGCCGGTGTGGTGATCGCAGAATGAATTGGCGGCGGATCAGCCTGATTGCCGTACCGTACCTGTGGCTTGCGGCGCTGTTTCTGGTGCCCTTCCTGATCGTCTTCAAAATCTCGCTGTCCGATATCGCCCTGTCGATCCCGCCATATACACCGACGCTTGATCTGTCAGAGGGGTGGTCAGGCCTGCGCAACATGATTTCGCAGCTGGATTTCGAAAACTTCGAATTTCTGGCTGACGATGACCTTTATTGGAAAAGCTATCTATCGAGCCTGCAGATCGCGCTGATTTCGACCTTCTTCTGTTTGTTGGTGGGCTTTCCCATCGCCTATGGCATGGCCAACGCCCCGCAGGAATGGCAGCCAACGCTGATGCTGCTGGTGATTCTGCCGTTCTGGACCAGCTTTCTGATCCGGGTCTATTCGCTGATTGGCTTGCTGAGCAACGAAGGCATGATCAATCAGTTTCTGATGTGGCTGGGGCTGATCAACGAACCGCTGACCATCCTCAACACGAACTATGCGGTCTATATCGGGATCGTCTATACCTACTGTCCGTTCATGATCCTGCCGATCTATGCAACGCTGATCAAACTCGACGGGTCATTGCTTGAAGCGGCAGAAGATCTGGGCTGTTCCCGGACAGAGGCCTTCTGGCGCATCACGGTGCCTCTGTCCAAGGCAGGCATTATTGCCGGATGTTTTCTGGTCTTCATCCCCGCGCTGGGCGAGTTTGTGATCCCCTCGCTCTTGGGTGGGTCCGACACGCTGATGATCGGCAAGGTCCTGTTTGAAGAGTTCTTCTCAAACCGCGACTGGCCGGTGGCCTCGGCCGTTGCCGTGATCCTTTTGCTGATCCTGATCATCCCCATCGTCATGTACCAGCGCAACGAACAGCGCCGCATCGAGGCAGAGCAATGAGACGGTTCACCTGGTTCAACGCGACCTCGCTGACGCTTGGCTTTGCTTTTCTCTATATCCCGATGATTATCGTCATCATCTACAGCTTCAATGACAGTCGCCTTGTGACCGTATGGGGCGGGTTTTCGACAAGGTGGTACGGCGAATTGCTGCAGAACGAGGCGTTTCTGGATGCCGCTTGGGTCACGTTGCAGGTGGCGGTGCTGTCATCGCTCATCGCCACGGTGCTCGGCACCATGGGGGCCTATGTGCTGGTGCGCGGCGGCCGGTTTTTCGGGCGCACCCTGTTTTCGGGCATGATGTATGCACCACTGGTCATGCCAGAGGTGATCACCGGGCTGTCACTGCTGTTGCTGTTCATTTCCATCGGACTGGACCGGGGGCTGATCACCATCGTGCTGGCCCATGCGACATTTGCGATGTGCTATGTCTCTGTTGTGGTCAGTTCGCGGCTGGTCAGTTTTGACCGCTCAATCGAAGAGGCCGCGCTTGATCTGGGCTGCACGCCGTTTGATGCGTTCCGCTCTGTCACGCTGCCGATTATCGCGCCTGCGGTGATTTCCGGCTGGCTGCTGGCGCTGACCCTGTCGCTGGACGATCTGGTGATCGCGTCTTTCGTCGCAGGGCCATCCGCCACAACACTGCCAATCAAGGTGTTCAGTTCGGTGCGTCTGGGTGTCAGCCCAGAGATCAATGCGCTGTCCACCATCCTGATCGGGCTGGTGACCATCGGCACGATCACCGCCTCGATCAGCACCAAACGCGCCGTCCTGCGGCGCAAACGAGAAGAGCAGATGGCAGAACAGATGACCTAGGCGGCAGGGCCGAAGTTCTCTGTAAAGAACCGGTGCCAGTTGCCACCCATCAATGCCGCCACGTCATCGTCGTCGAACCCGACCGCCTTCAGACCCTTTGCCAGATTGCCAAAGTCGCGGTTGTCCTCAAACCACGCCGGCATCGGCGGGAAGCCCGGCGCACTGGCCGACCCTTCGCCATAATCGATCTCTTTCGTCCAGCGGCCGACCCGCATCCATTCGACAACGCTGTCCGGCTGGTCCTGACAGAGGTCAGACCCGATGCCGAAATGATCAACGCCAAACTGCTCTGCCGCTGTTGCGATCATCTGGCAGAAGCTGTCCAGCGTACAGTCCGACTTGTCTTTCAGATGATGCGGATACAGCGAAAACCCCATCATCCCGCCATTTTCCGTCACGGCGCGCACGACATCATCGCGCTTGTTGCGCAAGGCCGGTTGCCAGCTGTGCAGGTTGGCGTGGGTGATCGCAATGGGACGTTCGGATATCTCTGCCGCCTCTATTGTGGACCGGTCGGCAGAGTGGCTCATGTCCACCACCAGACCCACGCGGTTCATTTCCTTGATCACCTGTTTGCCCATGCGGGTGATGCCGGGGTCCTCGGCCTCATAACAGCCCGTGGCCAGCAGGGACTGGTTATTGTAGCTCAGCTGCATGAAACGCGCGCCAAGCGTGTGCAGTATTTCGACCAGCCCAATGTCATCCTCGATCGGGCTGGGGTTCTGAAACCCGAAAAAGATCGCGGTGCGCCCCGTTTCGCGCGCCAGTGCCACATCACTACCCCAGCGGCCCTGAAAAATCAGATCGGGGAACTGTTCGAACCAGCGGTTCCACTGTTCGATATTCAGCACTGTTTCGCGAAAATTCTCGTGGTAAGCGATGGTGACATGCACCGCATCAACACCGCCTTCGCGCATCTGGCGAAAGATTTTTTCGGACCAGTTGGCGTATTGCAGGCAGTCAATCCGGTACATGACGCTACTCCGGTGTGCCGGCTGAAATATAGGCGGTCTTTACGGTGGTGTAGAATTCCGCTGCATAGGCCCCTTGCTCGCGTGGCCCGTAGGAACTGTCGCCACGCCCGCCGAACGGCACGTGATAGTCGGTCCCAGCGGTCGGCAGGTTCACCATCACACAGCCGGTCTTGGCATTGCGCCGGAAATGGGTCGCCCGGGCAAGGCTGCGGGTCACGATGCCAGAGGTCAGGCCGAACCGGGTATCGTTGACCACATGCAGCGCCTCGTCATAGCTGCCGACCTTGATGACGGCAGCAAGCGGGGCGAACATTTCCTCGCGGTTGATGGTCATGTCATTCGTGGTGTTCAGGAACACACCGGGGGACATGAAATAGCCTTCTGTGTCCTGTTCGACGCGTGTGCCGCCACAGGCCAGTTCGGCCCCTTCGGACTGCCCAAGGTCCACATAGCGCATGTTTTCGTTCAACTGCTGTTCGCTGACGACAGGGCCGATCTGCGTGCCTTCGGCCAGCGCATGACCAACCTTCATCGCTTTGGCGCCAGCCACCAGTTTGTCGGCAAAGGCATCATGGACGGCCTCATGCACGATCAGACGGGAAGAGGCGGTGCATTTCTGCCCTGTGCCGCCAAATGCCCCGCCAAGGGCGAGCGTCACCGCAAGGTCAATGTCGGCATCATCCATCACGGCAAGCGCGTTCTTTGATCCCATTTCCATCTGCACCTTGGTCAGATTGCCGATGGCCGCGGCGGCAATACCCTTGCCCACAGGCACCGAGCCGGTGAAGGAAATCGCGTCAACGCCAGCACTTTCAACCAGCCGCTGGCCCACATCGCGGCCCGCGCCCATGACAAGGTTGAACAGACCCTTCGGGATATCCTGCCGCGCGATGATCTCTGTCAGGGCGACAGCCGACGCAGGCGTCAGGTTCGCAGGTTTCCAGATCACCGCATTGCCAAAGGCAAGCGCCGGGGCAATTTTCCAGCTGGCCGTGGCCGTTGGGAAGTTCCACGGGCTGATGATGGCGACGACGCCCACCGGTTCACGGCGCACATCAACCTCGATCCCGTCGCGGGTGCTGTCGGCGTTGTCGCCGATCTGGCGCAGGACTTCTGCAGCGAAATAGGTAAAGAACTGACCGGCGCGGAACACTTCGCCCTTGCCCTCGGCCAGCGGCTTGCCCTCTTCACGGCTCAGCAATGTGCCCAGCTCTTCGGCGCGGGCCATCAGCTCATTCCCGATGGCCATCAGCACGTTTTGTTTGCGTTCCAGCCCATAGGCGGCCCATGCGGCCTGTGCCTGACGCGCTGCGGCCAGTGCATCATCCAGTTGTGTGCTGCTGGCCTGTGCGAACTGGCCGATGTTGTCTGACAGGTCAGAAGGGTTGATATTCGGAATGTCAGAGGCGCCTGCCACCCATTCCCCGGCGATGTAGTTGCGTTTGAGGTCTGACATCAGCGGTCTCTTTCACTGGTTATTCATATGGGCGCCGTTGACACACTAGGCGGTGTAGTCCCTGCAATGTCAATTTCGTTTCGTGGCGTCAATTACGACCTGCCTATTTTGTGCAATCAGTAAGGCAACTGCGCCTTGCGGCCCATCCCGACATAAGCCTCGAACCCTGCATCAAGCGCATAATCGCAGGAATAGATGTTGCGCAAATCCGCCATGCGCGGGGTCGCCATCCGGCCAGCCATGGCGCGCAGATCAAGCCCGCGGAATTCGTTCCATTCGGTCAGCAGCACCACCGCGTCTGCGCCATCGGCGGCCTGATAGGGATCATCAAACCATTTGACATGCGGCAAGAGCGCTTCGCCCTCGCGAAAGGCCTGCGGATCGACCACGCGCACCTCTGCCCCCAATCCCACCAAAGCGGGCACGATTGTCAGGGCGGGGGCGTCGCGCATGTCATCGGTATCGGGTTTGAAGGTCAGGCCCAGCACGGCAATCGTCTTGTCGCGCAGCACCTCGTCGCAAAGATCGACAATCTTGTCGATCATCAGGCGCTTGACCTCTTCATTGACCTTGATCACCGTCTCGACAATCTGCAACGGGCGGGAATGGTCCTGACCGATGCGCGCCAGCGCCTTTGTGTCCTTGGGAAAGCAGGATCCGCCATAGCCTGGCCCGGCCTGCAGGAAACGCGGGCCGATGCGCGTGTCAAAGCCCATGCCGGTCGCCACATCCTTGACGTCTGCGCCGGTGCGTTCGCACAGCATGGCAACCTCGTTGATAAAGGTCACTTTGGTCGCCAGAAACGCATTGGCCGCGTATTTGATCATCTCGGCCGTTTCCAGATCAGTCGACAGGATGGGATAGTCGCGCATGGTCAACGGGCGGTAGATGTCCTCCATCACGGTTCTGGCATGCGCGGACTGCACACCGACGACAATGCGGTCAGGGCGCATGAAATCGTCAATGGCCGCACCCTCGCGCAGAAATTCGGGGTTCGAGACAACATCGCAGGCCAGATCGGGGCGGGTTTCGGCCAGCAGTGCGGCAACCTGACGGTTGGTGCCAACAGGCACCGTGGATTTGGTGACAATCACGGTCGGGTTCTGCAACGCCTCTGCCACCTCTTTCACGGCTCCAAAGACAAAGCTGAGGTCGGCGTGACCGTCGCCGCGCCGGCTGGGTGTGCCGACGGCGATGAAAACAGCATCGGCGCCATGGACGGCGGCTGCCAGATCGTCCGTAAAGGCCAGACGCCCCGCGGCCGTGTTGCGCGCCATCAGGTCATCAAGGCCCGGCTCAAAGATCGGCGTTTCGCCTGCGCGCAGGCGGTCGAGTTTTTCGGGGTTCTTGTCAACGCAGACAACCTCATGCCCGAAATCGGAAAAGCAGACCCCGGACACCAGTCCGACGTAACCTGTGCCAATCATCGCTATCTTCATACTGCGTTTTCCGTTCGTCTGGGGCGCGTCGGGGCGACACTAACAAGTGACAGGGGCGGGCGCATCACTCTGTTCCATAATACTGGCGATACCAGTCGACAAAGGCCTGTATACCGGTTTTCAGGTCTGTTTCCGGCTTATACCCCGTCAACGCCTGCAACAGAGAGTTGTCAGCCCAGGTCGCTGGCACGTCGCCCTTTTGCATTTCAAGAAAGTTCTTGCTGATGGTCGTGCCAAGCGCGTTTTCGATTTCTGTGATGAAATCCATCAGCGGCACCTTCGTGCCATTACCGATGTTGACGACGCGGTAGGGGGCCACCGGGCTAAGGCTGTCATTGGGGACAGGCGGCGTCTCGCTGTCTGGCAGGGGTGGCACTGCGTCAATCAACAACCTGATGCCACGCACAAGGTCCGCAACATAGGTAAAGTCGCGCGCCAACCGGCCGTGGTTGTAGACATCAATACTGTCACCGTTGATGCCAGCGCGCACAAACTTGAAGAAGGCCAGATCGGGTCGGCCCCATGGGCCATAAACCGTGAAGAAGCGGAACATCGTCGTCGGGATCTGCCACAGATGTGCATAGGCGTGGCCCATATGCTCGTTCGCGCGCTTGGTTGCGGCATAAAGGGTCAGCGGATGGTCCGTTTGCTGGCCCTCGTCAAACGGCATCTCTGTACTGGCCCCGTAGACCGACGAGGTGGAGGCCATCAACAGATGTGCGACCTGATGTTCGCGGGCGCATTCGGTGACATTGAAGGTGCCCAGCACGTTGGCCTCTATATAGGACCGAGGGTTTTCGAGCGAATAGCGCACACCGGCCTGTCCGGCGAGATGGATGATGACGTCCGGTTGCGCCTTGTCACAGGCCGCTTTCAGCGCGGGCGCATCTTCCAGATAGGCCTCGGTGCAGGTGAAGTTCGGGTTTTGCAGCAGGTTCTGATGGCGGCGGGTTTTCAGCCGCACATCATAATAGTCGGTCATCGCGTCGAAACCCGACACGCGGAACCCTTCATCAAGAAGCAGCTGCGCCAGATGATAGCCGATGAATCCCGCCGTGCCGGTGATCAGAACTGACCGCATGTCTCGCACCTTGCCTATGTCGCCTCAATCGCGCGCTTGGTGTTGTTCTTTCCCAAGCGGGCAACAAGGTCAATCATGCCGGTTGCCCCATTTGCGCGGGACGCCGTGGCCGGTATCTGCCCTAGATCGGGGCGCAGCCGTCGTATTTCTGACGCTGCGCAAGAAAGCCTCGCCGCAAAAAAGCACAACAAAACAAGCGATATCTTAGCAAGAGGTAAACGCTGTGCCGACCCTTTTGCTGTCATCAAAGTTTCTGAAAATGCTTGGTCGGACAGGCGCCGGGCCTGCCATAGTTCAGCGTGCCGCCCACAAAAGCCTTACAAAGTACCACGTTTTGGACACAGATTCCGCCAATTTGCCTGTTTGTTTCCAACTGTAATTCTGAAGAATTGCGGTATGCCGCCATTTCTGCGGACCGTCATTAAACCTGGCAAGGGCTGCGGCGCTCTTGTGTGAAACGAGGAGAAGGCTTTGTCTTATAGTCTCAAGAAAAATCTGAAAACGACTGCCGCCGTTATCGCACTGACGTCGGGAACACTGTTTCCGGCAATGGGCTTTGCGGCTGAAGTCACACTGAAGTCAACCGATGGCACGATCAACGTCAGCGGTGAATTTATCGACCTGGTCGACGATACATATATCATCCGCACAGCGCTGGGCGATCTGCGTATCTCTGCCAGCAGCATGGTCTGCGAAGGGCCCGGCTGCCCATCATTTGATGATGTGACTGCTGACATTGCCATCATCGGCTCCGAGGCCATCGGCCAAGGTATGATGCCATTGATGATGACAGGTTTTGCGGCCTCACTGGACGCTGACGCCGAGGTTGCCAACACCGCAGCCGGTGAAACGATTGCCACCTTGATCGACGATGGTGGTTTCGGTGACGAAATCGGGTCCTTCCTGGTCAAATCCACCGACGACGACAGCGCATTCTCTGCACTGCTGGACGGCAGCGCCCAGATCGGCATGTCATCGCGCCGCATCACGCAGGACGAAGCCCGCGCATTGCGCGCTGATGGCGCAGGCAGCATGGTCAGCGCCAGCCAGGAACACATCGTTGCTGTGGACAGCATGGTTGTGGTTACGCACCCATCCAACCCAGTGCAGCAGCTGACACGTGAACAGCTGGCCGCCATTTTCTCTGGTCAGCTGACAAACTGGTCTGAACTGGGCGGTCCTGACCGCGAGATCAACGTGATCGCGCGCGAAGAAGGCTCTGCCAGCTACGACTACTTCATGTCGTATCTCTTTGACGATGCCCGTCCTGCATTCCTGCCACAGGGTATCGCACCTGACGATCAGGCACTGTCGAACGTGATTTATCACGACCGCAACGCCATCGGCTATTTGGGCTATGCCTTCCAGCGTGGCGCCAAGCCGATGACGCTGATCAACGAATGCGGTATCGCGACAACGCCTGACGAATTCTCGGCCAAGACCGAAGAATACGTGCTGAACCGCCGTATGTATCTCTACAACCGCTCCGACAACCTGGACCCGCAAAGCCAGGCATTTCTGGACTTCGTGAACTCTGGCGAGGCTGACGGCGTGATCGGCAAATCCGGCTTTATCGACCTGAGCGTTCAGCGTCGTTCGCAGGATGCCAGCGACGCCCGTCGTGTGGCACTGGCCAATGAAGTGTCTCGCTACGATGCTGGCTTCGAAGGCGAAGTGATGCAGGCGATGCTTGACGATATGGCTGGCAATGACCGCCTGTCCACAACGTTCCGCTTCCGCACCGGTTCTGCCCGTCTGGATGAACGTGGCCGTTTGGATATGCAGCGCCTGGTCGAGTATCTTCAGGATGCCCCTGCCAACACCACAGTCACCTTTGTGGGCTTCACCGATGACGTTGGTGCCTTTGAGGCCAACCGCCGTCTGGCATTTGAGCGTGCAGAGCAGGTCGTTGACGACATCCGCTCTACCGCAGGTTCCGCGCTGGACCACGTGCAGTTCGCCACAGCAGCCTATGGTGAAGTTGCACCATCCGCCTGTAACGTGTCCGAGCGTGGCCGGTCCATCAACCGTCGTGTGGAAGTCTGGATCTCCAACTCTGTCGAGGGCTGATCCCGCCACAGGATGACGATCTGATAATGGAACCGGCGCAGCGATGCGCCGGTTCTTTTTTTGTCAGGGCAGCAGTCCGGCGCCCGTGACAGGCGGCAACAGTCGACCGCTGTCCATGACGATTGACCAAAATCTGTTCACGAAACGTCGCGCAGTCGCGCAATGGCTGTGCTTTGTGCAAAGTATTTGTGCAACTGCGCCTTGCTGGGAAAATGCATCCTCCCGCAGGACTAGAGTAATCGGTCACCCCGGCATGAACTGTGCGAGTTCGAGAGAATCGAGCGTCGCGCAAGGGGACCATCTTGGCAGATCAAACCCCTCACGCGACTACAACATCACTGTTGCGGGACCTCACTAATTGGTTGGTCATCCCTTGGAAAGGCGCGCTTGCGTCGTTTCGGCGGTCCGCGACGACAACGGGGACCAAAGACCTATGACATTCAAAACCTCTGCACTTGCCTTGACCGCCCTTCTGGGCACCACCTCCATTGCTGCCGCGCAATGTGCCGACCCGATCAAAGTGGGTGTGCTGCACTCGCTCTCCGGCACAATGGCGATTTCGGAAACCACACTGAAAGACACGATGGAGCTGCTGATCGCCAACCAGAATGCCGCCGGCGGACTGCTGGGCTGCGAGATTCAGGCGGTAGTCGTCGATCCGGCGTCTGACTGGCCGCTGTTTGCTGAAAAAGCACGCGAGTTGCTGACCGTCAGCGAGGTTGACGTGATCTTTGGCAGCTGGACATCAGTCAGCCGCAAATCCGCCCTGCCGGTTCTGGAAGAACTCAACGGGTTGATGTTCTACCCGGTGCAGTACGAGGGCGAGGAAAGCTCGCGCAACGTATTCTACACCGGTGCCGCGCCAAACCAGCAGGCCATTCCGGCAACGGATTATTTCCTTGAAGAACTCGGCGTCGAAAAATTCGCCCTTCTGGGCACCGACTATGTCTATCCGCGCACGACCAACAATATTCTTGAGGCCTACCTCAAGGACAATGGGATCGCCGAGGAAGATATCTTTGTGAACTACACACCATTTGGCCATTCTGACTGGGCAACGATTGTCGCCGATGTCGTGGCGCTGGGTGCTGACGGCAAACAGGTCGGTGTGATCTCGACCATCAACGGTGACGCCAACATCGGCTTTTACAAAGAACTGGCTGCCGCCGGTGTCTCTGCCGATGACATCCCGGTCGTGGCCTTCTCTGTTGGTGAGGAAGAGCTTTCGGGTCTCGACACCACCGATCTGGTTGGGCATCTGGCCGCGTGGAACTATTTCCAGTCAGCCGAGACAGAGGCAAATGCCGAATGGGTCGCCGCCTGGAAAGAAGCCATGGGCGAAGAGCGTGTGACAAACGATCCGATGGAGGCCCATTACATCGGGTTCAACATGTGGGTGAACGCGGTCACCGAGGCGGGCACAACCGATGTCGATGCCGTGCGTGAGGCGATGTATGGCCAAGAGTTCCCGAACCTGACAGGCGGTACGGCGGTCATGCTGCCAAACCACCATCTGGCCAAGCCTGTGCTGATCGGCGAAATCACTGCTGACGGCCAGTTCGACATCATCAGCCAGACCGCAGAAGTCCCTGGCGACGCCTGGACAGACTATCTGCCGGAATCTGCGGTGCTGACATCTGACTGGAAGGACCTTGGGTGCGGTATGTACAACACCGAGACCGAGACCTGCGTTCAGCTGACGTCAAACTACTAAGATCTTTGTGAAACGGGGCGCGCTCCTGTCGCGCCCCGTTTCGTCACAGCCTGACAGATTGGCTTGAATACCCCATGTTGAGACTGCTTTCACTGGCGCTGCTGTTGTGTCTGACGATGCCCGCTGCCGGTTTCGCACAATCCCTGCAAGATATCCTCCAGACCCACAAGGACGAGGTTCTGAAACCCGGCCGCCGCAGTGTCGGGGTGGTGCTGGACGATCTTGTCACCTCCGGCTTGCCGCAGACCGTCCCATTTCTGGAGGCATGGCGCGACCGCGAGATCATCCTGCTTGACCGCGACGGCCAGTTTTACCGGATCGTGGAGGAGGGCAATGAGGCCATTCTCTACGATCTTGATGATGCAACATCGCTTGGCCCATTGGGCGATGCCGACGCAACAGAATCCCGGCCCAATGGCGGCGTGCGGCGGGCTATCGGCGACGCGCTTGTGCAGTTTCAGCTGTCGGACCCTCACGTCGCCAAACGGCAGGCGGCGGTCGAGGCCATTGCCCGCAGCATGGACGCCAGCCAACTCGCCCCCTTGCGGGGTTCGATAGAAGGCGAAACCGACGCGGATCTGAAAGTGGTGAAAGAACGGCTTGCCGGAATGCTGGCCGCCAGCTTTGCAGAAACAACTGACGAACGGGTCGCCGCAATTGAGGCGCTGTCGGGCGATCTGTCTGTGGATGTGCGCGCCGTCCTCAATACCATCCTTGCCGCATCAGATGCTGTCGCACCTCAGGTGCCAGAGGATGCCAATGTGGCCCAGATCCTCGCAGTCGGCACCGACCTGACAGAGGAGGCGGCCTATGCCCGTCTGGTGGCCGCTGATCTGGCGCCGCCAAGAATATCGCCAGCCACGATCCGTGAAGGGCTGACAGCAAATATCATCGATGGTGCGGTCGGTGGCGTGCCGGTGGCCAGCCTTGACAACACTGCCGCCCGCGCTTTGGCCTATGATGCGCTGGCGCGCGACGGTCTGGTCGCCCCGCGCGTCAAGGATGCAGAGGTCGCAGCCGCGCTTGCAGCCCACACATTCTATGTGGCCTATCAGGAACCTGATCCCGCGATTACCGATGCCGCCCGCGAGGCACTGACAGACATCGAACGGCAGGTGGCCTTCAGTCAGGCTGCTGACCTGGGGCTTGATGCGCTGTCGCTTGCCTCGATCTATTTCCTCGCAGCCATCGGCCTTGCCATCACGTTCGGCGTGATGGGCGTGATCAACATGGCGCATGGCGAATTCATCATGATGGGCGCCTATACCGGCTTTGTCGTGCAGCAGTTCGTGCCCGACTACACGCTGTCGATCATCATCGCCCTGCCACTGGCCTTCGCCGTCACATTCGGCGCCGGCGTCGCGAT
>JAHDGO010000019.1 GCA_020627605.1 Yoonia sp. | reverse complement strand
GGGCAATTCACCTTCCGCTATGGGCTGCACCCGTCGGTGGCAATCGCCTGCGGTTTGGCCATGGGTGCCGCCATCGGCGCTTTGTCGGGCTGGCTGGTCACGCGCATCAAGATCCCGCCCTTTATCGCCACGCTTGGCGTCTGGCAGATCGTGCTCGCCGCCAACTACATCTATTCCAAGAACGAGACGATCCGCGCACGCGAAATCCGCGAAGACGCACCGATGCTGCAATGGCTGGGCCTGAAGCCCAATGAGCAGTTGGTCACATGGATCGAAAACCTGCGCGGGATCGCCTATGAACGGATCCGCCCTAACGATACAGACCAGTTCTGGCTTGACCTGATCTGGCAAACCAAGATCACCTATGGGGTGCTGGTCCTGATCGGGCTAACCTTCATTCTGGCCTATATGCTGCGTTCAACGGCATGGGGGCGGCATGTCTATGCGGTAGGGGACGACCCGGAAGCGGCAGAGCTGGCGGGTGTAAACGTCAAACGCACGTTGATGTCTGTCTACATGCTGGCCGGTTTCATCGCCGCGATTGCTGGCTGGTCGCTGATCGGGCGATTTGCGTCCGTCTCACCCAGCGCCTCAACGGGGCTGGAAGGCAATATCGAGTCCATCACCGCCGTGGTGATCGGGGGGATATCGCTCTTCGGGGGGCGCGGCTCTATCTGGGGGGCTTTCTTTGGCGCGCTGATCGTGGGGGTCTTCATGCTGGGGCTCGGCATGGCCGGTGTGAACCCGCAGTGGACTTTCCTCTTGATCGGCACACTCATCATTCTTGCGGTCGCGATCGACCAGTGGATCAGAAAGGTATCAGCATAATGGAACCTATTCTCAAAGGCCGGGGCCTGACCAAACGCTATGGCAAGGTTGTCGCCCTCGATAACTGCGACTTTGATCTCTACCCCGGAGAAATCCTCGCCGTCATCGGTGACAACGGCGCGGGCAAATCCACATTGATCAAGGCATTGTCAGGCGCGGTTGTGCCTGACGCAGGCGAGGTTGAACTGGAACAGAAAAAGGTCCGCTTCACGTCTCCCAATGACGCACGGCATGCAGGCATCGAAACGGTCTATCAAACGCTGGCCGTCAGCCCGGCCCTGTCGATTGCCGACAACATCTTTATGGGGCGCGAATTGCGCAAGCCCGGCTGGCGCGGCTCGATCCTGAAACAGCTCGACAAACCCGCGATGGAGGCATTCGCCCGCGAAAAGTTGAGCGAACTGGGGTTGATGACCATCCAGAACATCAATCAGGCAGTCGAAACGCTGTCAGGCGGGCAGCGCCAGGGTGTCGCCGTGGCCCGCGCGGCTGCATTCGGATCAAAGGTGATCATTCTGGATGAGCCAACCGCCGCACTTGGTGTCAAGGAATCCCGCAAGGTGCTGGAACTGATCCTTGATGTGCGCTCGCGCGGCATCCCGATCATTCTGATCAGCCACAACATGCCGCATGTGTTCGAGGTCGCCGACCGCATTCATGTCCATCGTCTGGGCAAACGGCTTTGTGTGGTGGACCCCAAGGACTACACCATGTCCGATGCGGTGGCCTTCATGACGGGTGCAAAGGAACCGCCGATGGCGGCCTAGCCCCCTGCGACGGCCTTGACCGCCTTGGCCAGCGTCTGCAACTGGCCCGCCAGCGGGTTGGTCTTGCGCCAGATCATACCCACGCAGCGTTGCGGTTCCGGTGCGGCAAAGCGGTTGACGCAAACCGGGGCTGACCGGGTTTCAACCCCGACAGCCATTTCGGGAATCAGGGTCACCCCGATCCCCGCGCCCACCATCTGCACGAGGGTCGACAGAGAACTGCCATCAAGCCCTTCACGCGCCGAAGCGGTGCCCAGATTGCAAAACGACAAAGCCTGATCGCGAAAGCAGTGACCTTCCTCCAGCAGCAGCAAACGCATCTCACGCAGCCCGGCGGGGGTGGGCATGGGGCGGTCTTGCTGATCTGCCGGGCGGACCAACATCAGGCTTTCATCAAACAGCGGCACCTCGACAAATCCCGGCTCATCCAGTGGCAGGGCGACGATGGCGGTGTCGATCTTGCCGCTTGCCAGCTCTGCGATCAGCTTCGGCGTCACGGTTTCCCTGACGTGGATATCAAGGTCGGGGTGGGCCTGCGCCAAATGCGCAATCAGACCCGGCAACAGATAGGGCGCAATCGTCGGAATCACCCCCAGTCGCAGCCGCCCGGCCAGCCCTGTCTGCGCGGCACGGGCCATATCGCCCAGGTCATCCACCGCGCGCAAAATCTCGCGCACCCTGATCGCCCAATCCTCGCCAAAGGCGGTCAGCCGCACATGGCGCGGGCTGCGTTCAAACAACGGCGTGCCCAATCCCTCTTCCAACTCTTTGATCTGCACAGATAAGGCCGGTTGCGAGATGGCACAGGCCTCTGCCGCGCGGCCAAAATGGCCATGACGCGATAAGGCATCGAAATAACGCAGCTGTTTCAAAGTGAGGTTCTTCATAGTTTGAAGTTATGACGCTGATCAATAAATGCAACTTAAACAAATGATCAGATCATGGTATCTGCTGGCGCAAGCGTCATGGGTGGGCCATTGTCACGCTCTGGACGCAGCACAGAACAACCAACATCGGAGACCGCAAAATGGACGGAAATGACACCGGAAAATGCCCTGTCATGCATGGGGTGACCCTGAACGCAACGCATAGCGTGCGCGGCAACAAGGATTGGTGGCCAAACCAGCTGAACCTGAAAATCCTGCACCAGAACGCGCCGATGTCCGACCCGATGGGTGCAGATTTCAACTATGCCGAAGAGTTCAAGAAACTGGACCTCAAGGCGCTGAAGAAAGACCTGCACGCGCTGATGACCGACAGCCAGGACTGGTGGCCAGCGGACTATGGCCACTACGGCCCGTTCTTTATCCGTCTGGCCTGGCATGCCGCCGGCACCTACCGGACCGCTGACGGGCGTGGTGGCGCTGGCTCCGGCCAGCAGCGTTTTGCCCCGCTCAACAGCTGGCCAGACAACGGCAACCTCGACAAGGCGCGCCGCCTGCTGTGGCCGATCAAGCAGAAATACGGCAACCAGATTTCATGGGCTGACCTTTTCGTGCTGGTTGGCAACTGCGCGATGGAGTCGATGGGTCTGGAAATGTACGGCTTTGCCGGTGGCCGCGCCGACACATGGGAACCCGAAGAAGACGTCTATTGGGGCCGCGAAGACAAATGGCTGGACACATCCGACGCACCTGAAAGCCGCTACTCCGGCGACCGCCAACTGGAAAACCCGCTGGCCGCTGTGCAGATGGGCCTGATCTACGTCAACCCCGAGGGGCCTGATGGCAATCCTGATCCGCTGGCCTCTGCCCGCGATATCCGCGAAACCTTTGCCCGCATGGCCATGAACGATGAGGAAACCGTCGCACTCGTCGCCGGTGGCCATACCTTCGGCAAGGCGCATGGTGCAGGCGATGCCGCCCTTGTGGGCGCAGAGCCCGAGGCCGGTGCGATCGAGGACATGGGCTTTGGCTGGAAAAACGGCTTTGAAAGCGGTGTCGGCTTGCATGCCACGACCAGCGGCATCGAAGGCGCATGGACCGCAACACCAACCGCATGGGACATGAGCTATCTGGAAACCCTGCTGGGCAACGAGTGGGAACTGGGCAAAAGCCCCGCTGGCGCAAATCAGTGGCACCCAAAAGATGGTGCCATGGGTGACGCCGTGCCCGATGCCCACGACGCGTCGCGCAAGCACGCACCGATGATGACCACCGCCGATATGGCGCTGAAGCTGGACCCGGCCTATGCCAAGATCTCGCAGCATTATCTGGACAACCCAGAGGTCTTCAAAGACGCCTATCAGCGCGCGTGGTTCAAGCTGACCCACCGCGATATGGGGCCAAAGGTGCTTTATCTGGGTGACGAAGTACCAGAGGAAGACCTGATCTGGCAGGATCCGATCCCGGCGGTCGACCACCCTGTGATCGCCGACGCCGACATCGCCGATCTGAAGGCGAAAATCCTCGCCACAGGTCTGTCAGTGTCCGATCTTGCGTCGGTTGCTTGGGCCTCAGCCTCGACCTTCCGTGGGTCTGACAAGCGCGGAGGGGCCAATGGTGCCCGCATCCGTCTGGCCCCGCAGAAAGACTGGCCCGTCAACGAGCCTGCCAAACTGGCCAAAGTGCTGGCCGCACTGGAAGGCGTGCAAAGCGACTTTAACGCGGTAGCACCCGGCGGCAAGAAAGTCTCTCTCGCCGATCTGATCGTGCTGGGCGGCTGTGCGGCAGTGGAAAAGGCAGCCAAAGATGGCGGTCATGACATCACCGTACCGTTCACACCGGGCCGGATGGATGCGCTGGAAGAGCAGACAGACGCTGAAAGCTTTGAGCCGCTGGAACCAGAGGTCGACGGTTTCCGCAACTTTGCCAAGGTCGACTATAGCGTGCCTGCGGAAAAGCTGCTGGTCGACCGTGCGCAGCTGCTCACGCTTTCTGCCCCTGAAATGACCGTGCTGATCGGCGGCCTGCGGGTGCTGGGCATCAACACCGGCGGCGCAAGCCATGGCATCTTCACCGACAAGGTCGGCACGCTGTCCAACGACTTTTTCACCAACCTCGTTGATATGGGAACAGTGTGGAAAGCCTCTGATCAGGACGGTGTCTATGAAGGCCGCGACCGCAAGACCGGCGACCTGAAATGGACCGGTACGCGGGTTGATCTGGTCTTTGGTTCGAACTCGCAACTGCGCGCGCTGTCAGAGGTTTCCGCCCAGAACGATGCAGGCGCGCGGATTTCGTCGCAGCGTGGGCCAAGGTGATGGACCTTGATCGCTTTGATGTGAAGTAAAACAGACGGGCGCAGCCTTCCATTGGCTGCGCCCATCCCTTACGCCTGACCGGCAACAACAGGCAGGCGAGATGCATTCCACGACATTGATCATCGGCGGTGGCCTTGCGGGGCTGTCATTGGCCTATCGCCTGCAACAGGCTGGTCATGACTATCACCTGATCGAGGCGCGCGCGCGGCTGGGCGGTCGGATCAAGTCATTGCAAGTGGGCGATGCCGCCTTTGATCTGGGACCGTCATGGATTTGGCCCGGACAGACCCGCATTGCCAGCCTTCTGGCGGAACTGGGTCTGAAAGCATTCGCGCAATGGTCGCAAGGCACCCAGCTGTATGAACAGGGCGATGGCGCGGTCATGCGCGATGCGGGGTTCATGTCGATGGCAGGGTCCTACCGGATCGTTGGCGGATCATCCGCCCTGACCGACGCACTTGCGGCAAGGCTTGATCCTGCGCGCGTCACCTGCGGCGCGGCCGCAGACAGCATCACGGACCAGCCCGCCGTGACACTGGCCGATGGGCGCGTCCTGACCGCTGACCGGATCGTCCTCGCCCTGCCCCCACGGCTGGCGGCGGCACTGGCATTTGCACCCGCCTTGCCTCATGCCGAGGTGCTGACGCGCATCCCGACCTGGATGGGGGCCCATGCAAAGTTTGTGGCCGTCTACGACACGCCCTTCTGGCGGGCCGCTGGCCTCTCTGGCGACGCCAGCAGCAGACGCGGACCGCTGGTGGAAATCCATGACGCCAGCCCACTGGATGGCAGTCTTGGCGGGCTCTTTGGTTTTGTGGGCGTGCCAGCCGCCGCACGGCACGCCGCTGGTGATCAGGTCAGCGGGGCCGCATTGGCGCAACTGGCGCATCTTTTCGGCCCCGATGCGGCCAAGCCGCTGGCCTACCGGCTGGAAGATTGGTCCGCCGCCCGCTGGACCGCAACCCCCGCGGATGCCACCCCACCGCCCGGCCACCCACCCTATCTGATGCCACGGCAGTTCGCCCATGTCTGGGATGGCAAACTGATCTTCGCCACAACGGAAATGGCCCCCGACAACGGCGGCCTGATCGAAGGCGCGCTGGCCGCAGCCGAGGCGGCAGCAGCAGAGATACTGGGGGGATAGCGGGCAAGGGCATCCCCGTATCTGGCAACAGCTTTCCTGCGGGAAAGATACAGCAAGGTAAGAGCTTGATCACGGTGCCGTGAAGCCCCTTACTCTGCCGGGACCAACCCCGGTCCGGTTTCAAACCGTTTCGCCCGCTTCTCGCCCAGCATCAGCATGGCGGGTGTCACCAGCAAGGTCAGGATCGTTGCAAAGATCAGACCGCCTGCAATGGCGCTCGACAACTCTGTCCACCATTGGGTCGACGGCGCGCCATAGACAATCTCGCGCGTGAAGAAGTTGATGTTGAGGCCAATCACCATGGGCATCAGACCAAGGGCCGTTGTCACGGACGTCAGCACCACGGGCCGCAGGCGTTGCGCGCCGGTCCGCAGGGCTGCCTCCAGCGAGGACATACCTTGCTGTTTCAGCCCGTTGAACGTGTCGATCAGCACGATGTTGTTGTTCACCACAATCCCCGCCAGCGCGATCACCCCGATGCCACCCATGACCACGCCAAAGGGTCGCCCGGTGATCATCAGCCCCAAAAGCACCCCGGCGATGGAAAAGATGATCGCCGACATCACCACAAAGGCCTGCCAGAAGCTGTTGAACTGCGTCAGCAGGATCAGAAACATCAACCCAATGGCAGACCCAAAGGCCCCCGCAAGGAATGTCATGGCGTCAGCCTGTTCCTCGGCTTCGCCACCGAATGCGACGCTGACACTGGGGGGCAGGTCAAGCGTCTCGATCGCCGATTGCAACGCGATGGTCTGGTCGTTGGCCAGCACATCGGCGCTGACATCAGCAGAGATGGTGATCACCCGCGCCTGATCAATCCGTGTGATCACCCCGCTTTGCGGTGCTGGCGTGAAGGCCACGAAGTTGGAAATCGGCACCAGCCCTGCACTGGTCGGCACACGCAGCGATTCCAGCTCGGCCAGCGTCCGGTCAACGGCAGGGAAACGCACGACGATATCAACCTCGCCATCGCCATCCTCTGGCCGGTAGTCGGCCACCGTGATGCCGCGCGTCAAAAGCTGCACCGCCTGCCCTAGCAAAGCGACATTGGCGCCACTGCGCGCGGCCTCTGACCGGTCAACTGTGATCTGCCATTCAACGCCGGGATTGGGCGCTGTTTCGACAATATCGATAAAGCCGCCCATCTGTTCCATCTTGGTGATGATCGTATTCACGGCCGTTTCCTGATCGGCCTGCACCTTGCCGATGACCTCAAGGTTGATGGGTTTGCCGCCACCTGGGCCACCGCTGTCGGTGGCCACCTGCACGTCAATGCCGGGGATTTCTGCCATATCGGCACGGATATCTTCGGCGATTTGGGTGACCGGGCGGCGGGTGTCCCATTCTTCCAGCTCTAGCTGGATAGAGCCGATCATATCGCCCCCTTCGTTGGACCCACCGGATCGGGCATAGACGCTGGCAATTTCGTCATAGCCTGCCAGCCGTGCCTCGACCTGCCGCACCAGCGCGTCCTGCTCGTAGACAGAGAAATTGTCCTTGGCGCGGACTTCGACCTGCGCGTAGTCAGGCTCCACCTCGGGGAAAAACGTCAGGCCATTGCCGAAATGGCCGTAGGCCACAAAGGACGCGACCAGCGCCATCATGGCCAGCGACAAGGTGGTCCAGGGGCGCAGGATCGACCATTCCAGCACACGCACATAGCCGCCCATAAAGCCGGTCATCTTGCGTGGGTCGCCCTTTTCGGCGGCATAAAGCTGCGCCTTGGCCTTGGCTGATTGCCCTTGCCGCTTGCCGATGATGCCACCCACCACGGGGATAAAGACCAGTGCCATGAACAGCGAGGCAGCAAGGGTAAAGATCACGGTGATCGGCAGGAATTTCATGAATTCGCCCACCACGCCAGACCAGAACAACAGCGGGAAGAACACGCAAAGGGTTGTGGCCGTCGAGGCGATGATCGGCCAGGCCATGCGCTTGGCGGCGGCGGCATAGGCCTCTTTCGGGGTGCGGCCTTCATGCAGATAGCGGTCGGCCAGTTCGACGGTGACGATGGCACCGTCCACCAGCATGCCCACCACAAGGATCAGCGAGAAGAGAACAACGATATTCATGGTGAAGCCCATGAAATAGAGCCCCGCCACACCGGTCAGAAACGCCCCCGGAATGGCCAGCCCGACCAACAGCGACGACCGCAGGCCAAGCGCGTAAACCACCACGATCATCACCAGAATGATGGCGGCGATCACATTCGCCTCCAGATCGGCGAGCATGGATTTGACCGTTTCGCTTTCATCCAGCGTATAGCGGACCTGCACGTTTTCGGGCCAGTCAGCCTGCGACTGGTCGATGACGGCGCGCACCTCTTCCACGGTTTCGATGATGTTGGCTCCAACACGCTTCTTGATCTCAAGCGCCAGCGCGGGCTGGCCGTCGATCCGGGCAAAGCCTGTGGGGTCTTCAAACGTGCGCCGGATGGTGGCGACATCGGCAAAAGTCACAACCGTCTGACCGCGCACAAGGATGGGCAGTTCCATCACGTCTTCAAGGTTTTCGATCAGCCCCGGCACTTTCAGCACCACGCGCCCCGCCTCGCTTTCGATGGCACCGGCGGCGATCAACTGGTTGTTGTTGGTGATCGAGGCGATCAACTCGTCAAAGGTGATATTGTAGGTCTCAAACACTGTGGGGTCGATCAGGACCTCCATCAGCTCGGTGCGCTTGCCGCCAACGTCGACCTCCAGCACACCACCAAGACTTTCGATGTCGTCCTGAAGGTCCTCGGCCAGCGCGTTCAGTGTCCGTTCAGGCACGGGGCCAGACAGGATGACGGTCAGAATGGGAAAGAGCGCGGTGTTGATCTCCGTCACCGTCAGATCAGCACCGGAGGGCAATTCGCCTTCAGCCCGGTCGGCGGCTTCGCGCACCTTGTCGAGGGCTTGATCGCTGTCGAACCCCGGCTCAAACTCCAGCTGGACGCTGCCGCGCCCTTCACTGGCAGTCGCCGTCATTTCCTTCAGCCCGGTGATTGAAGCAAACTCTGCCTCCATCGGGCCAAGCAGCACGTCTTCGCTGTCTTCCGGCGAGATGCCATCCACCGAGGTCGAGACATAGACAACAGGGATCGGGATCTCTGGGTTACTTTCCTTGGGGATCGAAATGTAAGAGATCGCACCGATGGTCAGAAGAAAGACCAGCAGAAGGCCCACAACCTTGCTGCGGTTAAAGGCGGCATCAATCAGACCCATCATTGTGACACATCCGCTGTTTGGGCGTCCTCTGCCGGACGCGGATCAACCAGGTCACCTGCACTGACAAACCCTTGCCCCACGGTGATGATGTCAGCAGCCTCTGGCAGGCCAGTGACCCAGACGCCATCGGTTTGGGCGCGTACAATGGACACAGGCGAGAATGACACAGTGTTATCCGCCTCTACCGTTTTGATGCCCAGCGCCCCGTCGGTGCCCAGCGACAGGATCGCCGGAGAGATGAAATGCCCGCGTGCCTGCCCGGTCGGAATGGCGACCTGCGCGCTTAGCCCCGCAGGCATCACGCTGTCGGGGTTGTCGACTGTGACCTCTACCCGGAAAGTCCGGGTCTGCACGTCGGCATTGGCCCCGATGAACTTCACGGTGCCTTCGCGGACTTCGCCGGTGATGAACTGCACCTGTGCGATCTGGCCCTGTTCAATGCGCGACAGGGCCTGTTGCGGCACCTGAATGACAACGGTCAGCGGGTCGTTGTCCAGCACCTCGGCTACGACATCACCAGCGTCGACGTATTCGCCCTCGTCCAGGGTCAGGTCGTTCAGGCGGCCGGCAAAGGGCGCACGCACGATGGTATTGTCCAGCTGCTGTCGCGCGGCAGTCAGGGCGGCGTCGGCGGCGGCACTTGCGGCACGCGCCTGACTGACGCGGTCTTCGGTTGCGACGCCGCGTTGCTGCAACGACAGGGCATTGTCGAGGTCACGGGCGGCCTGCGCCTGCTGTGTTTCAGCCTGCCGCACCTGTGCCTGTAGTGTTTCGGGGTCAATGCGCCCGACTTCCTGCCCTGCGGTGACCAGCGCGCCGCGTTCGACCGCGACAGAGATGACTTGGCCTGTAGCCTCTGCCTGAATGCCGCTGGCGCGATCCGGTTCTGACTGGCCCTCGGCGCGCAGAACAAGCTGCACATCCTGCGCCTGTGACGGCATGACAGCCACGGCAACGGCACCTGCGGTCTCTGCTTCATCGGTGGCGGTTTCGGCAGGGGCGCTGGGGATGATATACCCGCTGCCCATCCAGCCGACGAGGATCAGCGCCAAAAGCCCTGCGATCCACTTTGACCGCCCGGCCCCCTTGTCGCTTTGAAATGTCAGCGTTCCGGTCAAATCGGAAAGGTCATCTTTGGCCATCTGTCGCCCCCGACACAGCTAATTCGGCGGGCGATCCGGCCCGTCATGATGTTATGTTCGTTCACATAAGTGTGTTCTATGACACTTACCAGTGGCCGCCGTGAATTATCTGGCAGGCCCTGGCCGTCAGACTAGACCATATGCAGGCGGTTGGTCTGCAGAATCTGCACCAGCGTTTGCTTGGCATTGGTCCGGTGGCTGCGGTGAATGGCATGGGCGCTGGCGGCATCACCTGCGCGGATCGCCTCTAGCACGGCGCGGTGGTCAGCGTTGGATTTCAGCGGCAGGGGCCGCATGTAAAGGGTGACGGCCCGCGCCCGGCGCACCTGATCTGCCATCAACGCCACGATCGCCACAACGCGGGAATTGCCGCCCAGACGCACCAGTTCGTTGTGAAACCTGTCATCTGCCGCCGCCCATGCCGCGCGGTCCTCACTGTCGAGGGCAACCTCCATATCGGCGATGGTCTTGGCCAGCGGCGCAAGGGCTTTGGCATCATATCCTTGCTTGGCCGCCTGCGCGGCGGCCATGCTTTCAAGCTCTGTCAGCACGTCATAGATTTCTTCCATGTCGCGGGCTGAGATGGGCAGAATGCGCACGCCCTTGCGCGCGCGCACCTCCAGCAGGCCCTGCGCCTCCAGCGTCAGGGCGGCCTCGCGCACAGGTGTGCGGGACATGCCAAGACGCAGTGCCAATTCGGTTTCCAGATGGTCCGACCCGGCGGGCAATTCGCCGGAAAAGATCAACTCACGCAGTTTCTCAACGGCGATGGCAGAGTTGCTTTTGGGTTTGCCCTGTGCGCTGGCGGTCATTCAGATGTCCAGTTTTTGTCCAAGCGCCGCCGCCCGGTAAATTGCCTCTTCAATCTCGATCACACGCAAATAGTCGGTCGCCAGATTTTGCAGGATCGCACCATCCAGAAGACCGCAAACCACATGCGATTGCAAGGCGTGGGTACAATCCCCGCCAAAGCCGTCATGCGCGTCAGGGGGCAGCAACTGGCTGCTGTCGCTTTCACCAAAGCCCCTGATTTGGACAGCCCCGTCGCCGGTCAGTGTCAGGGTGCCGCCTGTGCCTTCGAACCACGCCTCGCCCATGGTGCGGCGGGTGTTGTCGGCGGCATGGTCAAGATGGCGGTTGCCATCAAAGACAGCACGCACACCGCCGGGGTGATCAAAAATGACAAGTCCCGCGTCCTCACCGGCAATGACCGGGTTCAGACGTTGCAGGTCGGCGTAGACATGCGTCGGCTCTCCCAGCAGGTACCGAAAGGTATCGATCCAATGCACGCCTGTTTCATGGATCAGAAAGCGCGACATCTGCTGAAAATAGGGCTGGCGCGCCAGATAGGCGTCGTCACCCTGCCCGTCACCGGGGCGCAGGCGAAAGGTGGCGCGCTGCACCGTGCCGATCCGCCCGGTGTCCAGCGCCTGCTTGATCGTCCGGTACCATGGCTGAAACCGAAAGTTTTCGTGGATGATCAGCGGAATGCCAGCACCCGCCGCGCGTTCAGCCATGGCGCACGCCTCGTCCAGGCTGGTGCAAAACGGCTTCTGGCAGATGATGGCGCTGACCCCTGCGGCGATCCCGGCCGCAATCGCTGCGGCATGGCCAATGGGCGGCAGAATGATGTCGAGGATATCGGGCTGCGTTTCAGCAAGCATCTCTGACAGATCATCAAACGCCGCGGCCCCCGTCGCCTGCGCTTTGGACAGATCTTGGTCGCAAACTCCCACCAGTGCGGCCCGTGGCATGCGTTGCCAGCTGTCAATATGGAACTGGCTGAAGTAGCCCGCACCCAGACATGCCACCGCCAATGTCATGTCAAAGCGCAGCCATGACGGCGGCACCGGTCTCGGCAGTGCTGGCCTGACCGCCCAGATCAGCGGTCACCGTCTTGCCCTCGGCCATCACACCCTCGACCGCTGCGCGCAGGCGGGCACCATCGCCACACATCTCGGGCACCTCATGTTTCAGGCCCAGCCATTCCAGCATCATCGCGGCTGACAGGATCATGGCCATAGGATTGGCCTTGCCTTGCCCTGCAATATCCGGGGCTGACCCATGGCAAGGCTGAAACACCGCCTGTTCCAGCCCGATATCGGCGGATGGGGCCACGCCAAGTCCGCCCATCAGCCCAGCGCCAAGGTCAGACAGGATGTCGCCAAACATGTTTTCAGTCACCAAGACGTCAAAGTCCCACGGCTTTTGCACCATCCACAGCGCCGTGGCGTCCACATAGGCGTGATCTGCGATCAGGTCTGGATAGGCTTTGGCCTCTGCATCGAAAATACTGCGGAAAAAGGCAAATGCGCGAAAGACATTGGCCTTGTCAACACATGTGACACGTCCAGGGCCAAGGCCGCGCGCCTTGCGATCCGTGGCCAGCTGAAAAGCAAAGCGAAACAGCTTTTCCGACACGTCGCGGGTGATGCGCAGCGTTTCGCGCGCGTCATCCTGCGTGACCGTGCCGGTGCCTTGCGAATAAAACAGCCCTTCGGTGCTTTCGCGGATCAGGACAAAGTCGATCTCGCGCCCGTCGGGGATTTTCAGCGGCGTGCGCTGACCCGCCGCCACGCGCACGGGGCGCACACCGGCAAAAAGGTTGAATGCCTTGCGCAGATCAATCTGGGGCGAGATTTCGGTGCCGTCGTCATAGCGGACATCCGGCAGACCCATTGCCGACAGCAGGATCGCATCCGCCTGCCCCGCGGCGTCAAGCGAGGCCTGCGGCAGGCTTTCCCCTGTCTTGGCGTAATGCGCAGCCCCCGCAGGATGAGCCGTCAGCGTCAGGTCATAGCCGGCCGCCGAATCGGCCAGTTTTTGCAGGATTGCCACGGCGGGCTGCGTGATTTCCGGGCCAATCCCGTCGCCTTCAAAGACTGCAATATCAAAGTTTCGCGACATGATCGGCCCCAATTTCTCATCTTTCGTTGACAACGTATACATTAATGCATACGCAAAGATATGCAACAAAGAACACGCATCAAACGGGAGGATACGATGAAAACGATTTTTGCAAATGCCGTTGCGGCGATAACCCTGCTGGCGACCCCGCTGGCGGCACAGGAATATCCATTCCGTGACATTACGACCGCAGTTGTCTGGGGCGCTGGCGGCGGGACCGACAGCATCAACAGGATGATCATGGCCGAGATGGAAAAGCATCTGCCGGTCAGCATCAATGTGATCAACCAAACCGGCGGCGTCGCCGGATCAAACGGCATGGTCTATGTGCAAAACCAGCCTGATGACGGCTACACGCTGGTGGGTCTGTCCGAATCCAACGTGACCGCAGCCGTGCAAGGCGGCTGGGATCAGAAATTCGACTACTGGTATCCGTTCATCGTCGGCGGCTCGCCTGACCTGATCTCTGTGCCGGCAGACAGCCCCTACAGCACGCTGGAAGAACTGGTGGATGCCGCAAAGGCCGCCCCCGGCACGATCCCGGCAGCAGCGTCCGGTGCCGGGTCCATCCACCACCTGAACCTGCTGGCCATCGAAAACGGGGCCGGTGCCACGTTCAAGTTCATCCCTTACGAAGGCTCTGCCGCGGGGCAAGAGGCCGCCATGGCAGGTGAGGTCGCGCTGGTTGTGACGTCGCTGGCTGAACAGGCGCCACTGATCGCCGGCGGGCAGCTGAAACCACTGGCGATGTTGACACCCGAGGATGCAGAGTTTGAAGGCATGACCATTCCGTCCGCCTTCGGCATCTACGATGGGCTTGATCAGTACCTCCCGCTGAAGCAGGCCATCGGCTTTGCGGTGCACAACAGCGCCAGTGACGCCGTCAAGGCAACCCTGACCGAAGCCTTCGACAAGGCCATCGCGTCAGACGTTGTGGCCGACTGGGCCGCGGCCAACAACTATGACGTTGGCGGTCAGTCCGGTGAAGAGGCGCAGGCGATCTTTGCCACCTTGGAATCCACCTTTGCCTACACCCTGCAAGAACTGGGCGCGACGACGGTCGATCCAATGTCGCTTGGCATTGAAAAGCCTTAAGGCCACTCAAAAACCACGAAACGGGGCGTTCGCAAGAGCGCCCCGTTTGACCATCAAAGGAGGGACAGATGACACCGGAAGACAAAGCCATCTTGCGCGCGCGGGACGTCTGGGGCGCGCTGGGGCTGATGGTGATCTCGGCCTTCTTTTTGTGGCGCACCAGCTTTATCCCGCTCTTTGGTGAAAACCGCGCAGGGGTCAGCGGGGCGGATTGGTACAATTCTGCCGCCATCGTGCCATTGGGCATCTGGGCCGCGCTGTTTGTCCTGTCCTGCGTTCTGCTGATCATCGCCTTGCGCGACGGCGGCGGCAAAGGCGCGTTCACTGCGGTTGGCGTCGGCTGGAATCGGGCAGAGGCGTTCCGCATTGCCACGATCGCGGTCATCCTGTCGTTCTATATTTTCGGGCTGGTCCCCCGTGTCGATTTCATCATCGGCAGCGGGCTGCTGATCACCTGCCTGATTTTCGGCTATCACGGCGGGCACCCGTACCGCATGTTGACCGCTGCTGCCGCAATGCTGCTTGCGGGTTCTTATGCGCTGATCGTCCACTTTCCGCAGGCCGAATGGAACACCCCCCATGATGATGATGTGGTCACGCTGCTGATCTGGCTGGGCCTCACCGTCTGGGCACTGATCAGGGGCCGGGGCCCTGTGATCCGCGCCATTCCCTTTATCGCTGCCCTTGTGCCGCTTATCCTTGTGACCGCCATGGCCTTTGGCTTTCGCCAGAACGTGCCAAACCGGGGCGGGCTGTTCTTTGCCCAGATTGAATACCACTACTACGTCACCCTTCGACCGCTGTGGCAGAACTGATGGAGTTTCTGCTGACACAACTGGCCGGTTTCGGTGCCGAATTTATCGACCTGATCACCGATCCGGTCGCCTATATCTATATCGTCACCTCGGTCTTTCTTGGCATCGTGTTTGGCGCCCTGCCGGGATTGACCGCAACACTTGCCGTGACGATCCTCACCGGCTTTTTCGGCAACAAGATCCCGCTGGATTATTCGCTGATCGCCCTTCTGGGGGCCTATGTGGGCGCGATCTATGGCGGGTCCTACCCGTCA
>JAHDGO010000457.1 GCA_020627605.1 Yoonia sp. | reverse complement strand
CACGTCGGGGTGGTCATCCGCCGCTTGCAGGACGCCAGCAATCGTGCGGCGCTGTTCGGTCATGCGCAGCCCGGCAGCCTCGCAGCGTTCAAGGATGGTCTTGCTCATCGCGGCCTCATTGTACTGCGTTCCGTGATAGCGGGCCGGGCAGGGGGTTTCCACCCCGCAAGCGTCAGATGGTCAGCGTGCCAGACATCGTGCGGACGGCCTGCCCACTGATCGTGACGGGGATCGGATCGGCCAGCGTGGTCTGCGCGCCGATGATCGACAGCCGCCCCATGTCCTCGCCCTGTCGGATGGAAAGGTTTTGCGCTTGCCCGCTTCGGTCTGTCAGAAAGGACGCGAGCGCTGCGGCCGCACTGCCTGTGGCCGGGTCTTCTGGGATGTTGTCGAGCGGGGCAAACATGCGCGCGTCGATGGCATCACCGTCCCGCACATAGACGTAAATCGCGAAATCCAGATGTGAGGGGTGGCGCGCAGCACCCTGGCGAAATGCATCGGTCACCGGTTGGCAAGCCGAAAGCGCCGCGCGGTCCTTCAGCGCGACAAGCACGAATGGCAGGCCAACGCTGGCCTGCACCGGGGCATGAGCGTCAAGATCAATAGCATCCGCCGGCAGTGACAGCGCCGTGGCTATCAAGTCTGGATCAGGTTCGCTGAAGCGTTCCAGCGGGGCCGTCACCGTAAACGCCGCCCGGTCGCCAAGATAAGTGCAGGGGATCGGCCCGATCCCAAGCTCCAGAATGATGTTCCCGGTGGCCCCGGCATCGCGCAGGGCAATGGCTGTGCCAACTGTAGGATGCCCGGCGAATGGCACCTCCATCGTGGGCGTGAAAATGCGGACCTTTGCCGTATGGGCCGGATCGGTTGGCGGATAGACAAATGTCGTCTCCGAAAAATTGAACTCCCGCGCGATGCGCTGCAACTGATCCTCTGCCAGCCCAGTGGCGTCGGGAATAACGGCCAGTTGGTTGCCGCCAAAGGCCGCGTCGGTAAAGACGTCATAGACAACGTAGTTGGTCATGATGGACCTCTCATTTTTCGGGCGCAAATACGTCGCGGGCCAAGTTCATGCAGCCCCGCACGGTGTCCGGAACCACTTTGCTGTCATGACGCCTGCGTTAACCCAGTTGCACCAGTGCGTGGCGTTTCTTGCCAGCACTCAGCTTGATCGGCGCGGCCAGGGCTGCGGCATCCATCACCAAGCCGGTTTCTGTCAGCGGTTCGTCGTTCAGCCGGGCCCCATTTTCCGCGATCAGGCGTTTCGCCTCTTTGCCTGACTTGGCCAGCCCGGATTTCACACTCAGTTGGACGATGGAAATGCCGTCACCAATATCCGCTGCACTCAACGTCAGCGTCGGCAGATCATCCCCCACACCGCCTTTTTCGAACACTTCACGCGCCGTCGCCTCTGCTGCCTGTGCAGCCTCGGCCCCGTGCAGCAGCGTCGTGACCTCATTGGCGAGGATGATCTTGGCCGCGTGGATCTCTGACCCTTCCAGGGCGCCAAGGCGCTCGCATTCCTCAATCGGCAGCTCCGTGTAGAGCTTCAGGAAACGTCCTGTGTCCGCATCGGTTGTGTTGCGCCAGAACTGCCAGAATTCGTAAGGGCTGCACATATCGCCATTCAGCCAGACCGCCCCAGCCTGGCTTTTGCCCATTTTCTTGCCATCGCTGGTCGTCAAAAGGGGCGAGGTCAGCCCATAGATTTCCTGATCCAGCACCCGACGCGTCAGGTCGATACCGTTGACGATATTGCCCCACTGATCCGACCCGCCCATCTGCAACAGACAGCC
>JAHDGO010000018.1 GCA_020627605.1 Yoonia sp. | reverse complement strand
GTTGCCGCTGCGTCCGCACCATCGGGCGACGGATTGCAGGACGCCATGGCCCGCCGCCGTGCTATGCGCGAAGCCCGTCGCAAACGCTGATGCAAGCCCTCGCCGATCACCTGCAACAGATGCTGGGGCCGGGTGCAGGCATCGGCCTGAGCGATCCGCGTGATCCGGCCATCGGTCTACTGGCGGGCGAAGACGCCGCATTGGGCCGCGCAGTTCCGGCCCGCCGCGCCAGTTTTGCCGCCGGACGCCGCGCCGCGCGGGCTGCCATGGCGCAACTGGGCCTTTCGCCCGCCGCCATCCCGCAAGGCCCGCAGGGCGCCCCGAAATGGCCGCCGGGCCTGGTGGGCAGCATCGCCCATTGCGACAGCGCCTGCATCGCCGTTGTGACGCGCGCGACAGGCCAGGAAACCCTCGGTGTGGATATCGAAGCCGCCACAGCGCTTGATCCTGATCTGATCCCGATCATCTGCACCGCCAAAGACATGCTGTGGGTGAACGCGCAGCCTGACCCCGGCCTGGCCGCAAAGCAGGTCTTTTGCGCGAAAGAGGCGATCTACAAGGCGCAGTTTCCACTGACCGGGCAGGTCATCGGTTTTGACGCGGTCCGCCTGACGTGGACCGGCACGACATTCGCCACCCACGATCTGCGCGGCCTGCCTGCTATGGGTGGGGAGGCGCGGATCGTGAACGGTTTCATCCTGACCACCTGCCAGCCGCAAAAGGTGCCTGCATGACCCGTATCAAACGCCTGATCCTTTTTGTGCTGACCCCTGTGCTGGTCGTGCTGGCCGCCTTCGGACTTTACCAGCGCGACCCCGCGCCGCTGGATGAGGCGACATTTGCCGCCCTCTACACCGATCCGGCGCCGGCACCTGACGGGCCGCGCAAACTGTTCCATCTGGGCCACAGCCTGATCGGGCATGATATGCCTGCCATGTTGATGCAACTCGCCCCCGCCGGTCACGACTACAACAACCAGCTGGGCTGGGGCGCGCCACTGCGCCAGCACTGGGACCCCGAAGAGCCGATCAACGGCTTTGACGCCGAAAACAACCACGCCCGTTACCGCGACGCGCATGAGGCCGTGGGATCAGGCGACTACGACGCGCTTGTCCTGACAGAGATGGTCGAGCTTGAAGCCGCGATTGATTATTTCAGTGCCGCGCGCATGCTGTTCAACTGGGCGGACAAGGCGCAGGGGCAAGGCACGCCGGTCTATTTCTACGAGACCTGGCACGAGCTTGATGACCCCAAAGGCTGGCGTGCGCGGCTGGATAGCGATCTGCCCAAGAACTGGGAAGGGCGGATCATGCGCCCGGCGCTCGCCATGATGGACACACCGGAACCGATCTATCTGATCCCCGGCGGGCAGGTCATGGCGGCCGTGGCCGACAGACTAGAGGCAGAAGGTCCGGTGGGGCCGGTCAGCAGCTACCGCGACCTGTTCAGCGACGAGATTCATTTCAATGACTACGGGGCCTATCTGATGGCGCTGACGCATTACGCCGTGCTCTATCAACAGGATCCGACAGGCTTGCCGCACCGGTTGCGCCGCTTTGACGGGACGCCAGCGGATGATCCGGGGCCGGAACTGGCGGCGTTCTTTCAGCGCATCGTGTGGGAGGTCGTCACATCCATGCCACGAACAGGCGTGCCATCCTGACCGACCGGTAGTACCCTGCCGTCAATGCAATCCTGCGTGAACGCCCAATAATACATCGGTCCTCGGCAGCTTTCCGCTCAAAATTTGTTTCACTCATTTACGCAACACGGCGGACTGCATGGTCTGGCAAGGGGTGATGCTGTGGCCGGGAAAGCCAGCCCAATCAGGTTGTAGCCCACTGCATTTGGTCAGCCCGGAGCGTGTGTTCATCTTCGGTTAACCTTTTAAAGTAGGGCTTTCTTGTTGCAGGCGTAAGACGTCAGGGCAGATGCATCGGCAAGGCAACCCGCGCCAATGTCGCCTGTGCCAGAACGCCCAAAACAGGCGAAACCGGGCAATTCCGCTGATTGGTCCTGGCTCCGCTTCAACCCTGCCGGCTTGACTTGGGGGAGGGGTATCGCGTTGTATTTTCAAAAAAATATTGTCCGGTACCAGTGGGGGAAATCAAATGCGTAAACTCTGTTCAAAGGCCGTGGTTGCGGCCTCTCTCGGCGCAATGCTGATCGGCTCGTCAGTCAATGCAGGCGGAATGTCAAAACCGGTGGAGGAGATGGTGCCGCCACCCGTGGTCGAAACACCGCCCGCGACAGCACCGGTATCCAGTGCCGCACTGCCAAATTGGGTCCTGCCAGTGGTCGCCTTGGTTGTGGTTGGGGCGCTCATCGCGGCCAATTCTGACGACGATGATGGCGGCACAGATACCGACATCGCCAGTGGCGGCGAGACGGTTGAGCCTGTCGCCCCCGAAGAGCCCGAAGAACCAACCAAGATCTTCGACTGACTTCAAATCACAAGACGTGACGGCACCATTCCCGCATCTGCGGGGGTGGTTGGCAATGCGCGTCGTTTAGAAACCGAAGAGATTAGCCTCTGTCACCGCGCCAGCGATCAGCTTGTCGCGGTCTGTCTCCGGCGCCCAGCCCAGCACCTCTTTTGGTTTGGCATTGTCGAACTGTGTGAAATGCGCGCGTGACTTCCAGTCTTTCAGCGAGGCCCGCGTCAGACCCTTGCGCCGCAAGAGACCAACTTTCAACGCATGTTTGATGCTGTCCGACACAAAAAGCAGCGGGAGCGAACTGGACGTGACATTCAGTTTTGCGCCCATCTTGTCATGGATCGCATCAAAATACTCGCGCGCCGACAGGATCGGATCGCCGACAAGGGTGAAATCCTCCCCCTCCAGCCCGTCCTGCTCCATCATCCGGATCAGCCCGTCAGTCAGATCATCGATCAGCACAAACGGCAGCTTGTTGCGCCCGTGACCCCAGATGCGCACCGCACCGGCCCCATGCCAGCGGCCAATGCCCCAGTGCTGCAACGGGCCACCTTCGCCGACCACAATGCCGGGGCGCGCAATGACCAGCGGCAATCCCTTGTCGCGGTGCATCTGCATCAGCTGCTTTTCGCATTCCGCCTTGGACCGGGCATAGATATTGCGGTCCGACATATCGTCGGGAAAACCGATGCTTTCGGTGATCTTGCCGGTCGGTTGCGACATATCGTAGGACGCGATCGTACCGGTATAGATGAACCGACGCACGCCTGCCGCCATCGCCGCCTCGGCCACACCATTGCTGACACCCACATCGTTGATCAGCGCATCGGCCCAGGTTTTGTCCATTGATTTGGCGAGGTTGTAGACCGTGTCGATCCCTTCCATCGCCTTGGTCAGACCGTCGGTGTCGCGCAGCGAACAACCCACGGTTTCCACCTTGTCGGCCAGATCGGGGAAGGGACCTGTGCGCCCCCGGCTGAGGACACGCACATGATAGCCGCGGCTGACCAGATCACGGGTCAACGCACGCCCGATAAAGCCGGTGCCGCCGATCACCATCACGGTTGGATTGGGCGTGCCCGTAGGCCGCGCAGGCACTGTGCGTTCAGGCATCATCGCCAGCGCATCATCAATGCTTTGCATCACACCAACGGCGGTCTGCATGGCAAAGCGGGTATCAACCGGCTGTCCCTTGGCGATGCTGTCATAAATGCTGGACATCGTGCCAAGAAAGCTCAGGCCATAGGGCGATTTTCGGTTCAGCGACACGACCTGCCGGGTCAGGTTGACGACACCCTCGCGCAGGTGCTGCCCGCTTTGTGACAGTTGCGCGCGAAAGGGGTTCACCACCAGATCGGCGGTGTTTTCACCCCGGATCACCAATGTGTCGTTGGCATAGTCAAACCGCGCCTGCGCGGTTGATCCGCGCAGGACCACGCTGCGCTCATCCACGGTTTCAACGATGGAGATATTGAAGGTCAGATCGACGTCACCGGCCTTGGCCAGAATGCGCCAGCTTTGATCGCGCACCTCTCCGCCCGGCAATGCAATCGGCTTGCTCAGTTCCAGATGCGTAACCTCTGCCCCGCCGAAAAGGTCATGGGCAAAGGCAAACAGATGCGGGCCAAGCTCCAGCAGCAGATTACCGGGCTGGCGCAGCAGCCACAGACCAAAGGGACCGGACCGCAAGGGCGGCAGGGGAAAACACCAGTTGATTTCAGCCTGCGAAATCCGGCCGAGCGCGCCACCCTGTGCCGCCTGTTTCAGGCGCGCATAGCCGGGCATGCCCAGAAAGTTATGGCTCGCCGCCATCACCTTGCCAGCGGCAGCGCCCGCCTCTGCCATGGCGCGAGTTTGCGCAGCAGAGGTCGCAACCGGCTTTTCGACGATGCAGTGCAACCCGGCCGCAGCGCATTTGACGGCCAGATCATGGTGGCTGTCAGGGGGGGTCAGGATATGGACGACGTCCAGATTGCCCTCGGCGATCATCCGGTCCAGATCATTGTAGGCCGTGGCACCATAGCCCGCTGCCAGTGCCTCTGCCGCGCCAGCGGACACATCACAGACTGCTGCCAGTTGCGCATTGGGCAGCGCCTTGATCGTATCGGCATGCCATGTGGCGATATACCCTGCGCCGATGATCCCGGCGCGCAGCTGTGTTTGTACCATTTTAGCGTCTCACTTGTACTCGATGATGGCCATGTCACGGTTACGCGCGACGCGCCAGTGATATGTCAAAAGCCCAATCATGTTGGGTATTTTCGACAAGGTCAGATAGATTGACTGGTGCAATGCCGCATTGCGCGGCAGCCCGTCACGCATCAGCCCACGGGCTGTGCGGATATAGTTCAGCCCATAGATGGCCAGAACTGCGATCAGCAACAAGGGCGCAAGGATCAGCCCGATCAGCGCCAGCACAGGCAGGACACCGCCATAGACCCAAACGCGCTGACGTTCGCGCTTGAAATACTCCGGGTGCAGCGCACCGACCTGGGCAAAGCCATGGCCCGTCCGCACGGCCCGCTGCCACCATTGCGATACCTGCATCATGTCCGCATCGTGGCGGGTCATCGGCTCTGCCAGACGATGCACACGCCAGCCGGCTTTGCGGACACGGGTGCAAAACTCGTCATCCTCGGCGGCAATGACGCGCGGGTTGAATCCGCTGGTATCGGCAAAGACCGATGCGCGCACCATCATGTCGCCACCGCAGGCCAGAATATCGCCAGCCGGACGGTGCCATTCGACCTCTGCCATGCTGTTGAAGACACTGGCATCCGGGTGGATTTCCGACCGCCAGCCAGTGACAATGCCCGCATCAGGATTTGCGGCAAGATAGGCGCTGGCCTTGTCCAGCCAACCCGCCACGACCAGACAATCGCCATCGATGAATTGCACAAATTCGGGCATCGGATCGAGCGCGTCAAAGCCCGCGTTGCGCGCCCTTGCGGCGGTGAACGGCACGCTCATATCCAGATCGACGACCTCTGCGCCAGCGGCCTTTGCCGCCGCCACGCTGTCATCGGTTGATCCGCTGTCGACATAGATGATCCGCGCGGCCTGCCCTTGCAAGGAGGCCAGCCCGGCGACCAGACGCGCGCCTTCATTGCGTCCAATTACGACAACGGCGATATCGGGTGTATCAGCCATCACCGCTGCGCCCCGTAAGTCTCAAAAAGCGTCTTGAGCTTGGCCGCCTCGGTGGCAGAGGCAAATTCAGCGGACACCTTGGCCCGTCCGGCAGCGCCCATCCGGGCGCGCAGGTCAGGGTCAGCCAACAACCGGTTCAACGCGGCGGCCAATGGACCGGGCGCACCGGGCGGCACCAGCAGGCCGCTTTCGCCATCGCTGACAAGTTCCGGCACACCGGCAATGCGGCTGGTGACGACAGGCACCTCGGCGGCCATCGCCTCCATCAACACCACGGGCACGCCTTCGGCAAAGCTGGGCAGGACAAAAATGTCAGTGGACGACAGCGCCTCTGCCACGGCGGCTTGCGACTGATACCCAAGAAACGTCAGATGATCGGCCAGACCCATGTCACTGGCCTGTTTTTCCAGACGCGCCCGTTCAGGGCCATCGCCGATCAGGTTCAGCCTGACGTCAGGATGCTGTTCAATGACCGATTGCAGGGCCTCAAACAAAACCGGCACGCCTTTGACGGCCGCCAGACGGCCCACAAACAGCAGCGTCGGACTGTCGGGCCGCGGCCCCTTGGCATAGCGTTCAGGCTCTACCCCGCAGTGAATGATATGCAGCTTGTCCCAGTGGTCGCGCGCGCCAAAGATCATCGCCTGCGACCGGCAGAAATCGCTGATGCAGGCCACGAAACTGGCGGTTTCGATCTTGGCATCCAGCCGCCAGTGACGCGGTTCAAAAAAAATATCCGGCCCGTGCAGGCTGAAACTGTAAGGGATACCTGAGATGGCCGAGGTGATCATCGCAACGGTGCAGCTCGACTTGGCGATGTGATTGTGCAGATGCGTCACGCCGGCGCTGTGCAGATGATCGGCCAGCACGGCGGCCTCTGCAAAATAAAAGAGCTGATACAGCAGATTGCGCAGCCCCGGTGGCGAGGTCCGCACCGCCAGTCGCAAGGCCCTGAAATAGCGCCCCGGCTGGCGCAGCGCGCGCAGATGCGCCTTGATCAGACGCGCCGGGTTCTTGGCGGCATCCAGCAGTTTGAACGTCGCTGCCGCCTCGGCCTTTTGTTCCGGCCCGACGTGGTGTTCCGGCCCTGTGGTCCGCACCGAACAGGTCACGACATCCAGACCCAGCGCGCGCAGCCCCTGCACCTCGCGCAGGATAAATGTGTCGGTGGCGCGCGGGTATTCCCCTGTCAGATAGGCGATCTTCATCGGCTGGCCTTCACGCTGATGCGCATGGCATCTTCGAAGGCGACAAGATGTTCACCCTGCATCAGATCCTGCATGGCAGAGGTATCGTAACGCACCGGCATCATCCGGGCCTGCAGTGTATTGGGATGCAACAGCCCCGGCTTGCGCGGGATTGGCAGCAAACGGCCAAGTGCGGCAACAACGCGCCATGGCACGACAACGCCGGGTTTGCGCCAGTCCAGCGCATCAAGATAGGCCGCGCGATCCGGCGGGCTGGGGTCAATCAGATTGATCGGGCCAGGCACACCCAGTTCCGTTGCCTTCACAATCGCTGCAGCACAGTTTTCGATATAGATCACAGGCAGATGCCCGGCGCGCGAGAATTGCCACAGCACGGGCCCCAGTGGTTGACCCAGATGCGCGTTCCACAGCTGACCCGGCCCATAGACCGCACCGGGGCGCAGGATCGTCACGTCCAGCTCTTTGAAACTTTCCACAACCTCTTCCTGCGCCAGCTTGTTGCGGCAGTAGATGTCGCGCATCTGCGGCACACGCTCCACGCGCGATGTCTCATCCAGCCAGCCGCCTTCCGGCACGGCATCACAGGCATAGACAGAGATGGAACTGATCAGCACCAGCCGTGGCGGCACCGGCAGATCAACCATGACGCGGCAGAGTGCATAGGTCGCGTCCACCGTGTCGCGATAGCGTTGCTGCGCATCACCAGCCAGCGTCGCGGCCAGATGGATCACGGCATCGACGCCCGCTACCGCCTCTGCCATCGCGGCGCGGTCAGTCAGATCGGCAATCACCGGGGTGACGCCATCATCCCATTCCGGCAACACGGCCTCGGCCCGGCGCACCAGCGCACGCACCGCATGGCCGCGTGCGCGGGCTTGTGCAACAACGGCACGGCCGATGAACCCGGCGGCGCCGGTGATCAGCAGGGTCTTGGCTGTCATGCCGCGCCCCCTTTCAGATGCGCGGCCCAGCTTTGTGGCGGCAAGGGATCACAGCGGGTCTGCATCGGCAGGGCACCGCTGTCTTCGCCAGCGTTCTGCAGGGCCAGCGTGATCTCATTGACATGCAGGGCCATATCCATGGCCGGTTTCGGATCATCACCGGCGGCAATGCTTTGCAGCATCTGGTCGGGGCCCAGAAAGAAATTCATCGTGGCAGACCCGCCCTTGGCAGGCACCGGATGGGCAAGTTTCTCTGGCAGCCGCAGTTTGCGCGTCAGCGGTGATTCCAACAGGCGACGGCGGATGCGCATCCGTTTGCGAAACCGGACGGGGGCCAGATTGTCCCAGCATTCATCCAGTTCCAGCACACCCTTGTCACCGACAATGCGAATTTCATGGTTATGTGGCGCGATGATCGAACAGGTCAGCCGGGTGACCACGCCAGAGGTGTGAAACAGCGTGCCGATTGACAGATCATGGGCCGCAGCGCCGTCGCCGGTCAGTTGCGCAGAGGCGGCAACGACCGTGCGCACCGGACCAAACATCTGGATCAGCCATGTCAGGTAATACCCTGCATGTTCCATCGTGCAGCCCACCTGAAATTCGTCCTCGGCCGGCCAGGGGGCGCCGCTTTCGCTTTTCCAGTGCTGGTAAGGGGCCTGACGGATATAGCCGTCATCAATTTCGGCATAGGCCAACCGGACCTTGCCAGCCACATCGCTGCGCACAGCCGCCCACAAGGTTTGCGCCGATTGCGACAGATAACTGCAAGGCGCCGCACCCAAGTGGAGACCATGGGCCACCGCCAGATCAGCCAGCGTATCGGCATCTGTCATGCGCATCGCCAGCGGCTTTTCCGAATAGACATGCTTGCCCGCCAGCAAACAGGCCTGCGAGACCGCGAAATGCGCGTCAGGATTGGTCAGGTTCAGGACAAGACCATCATCCGGCAGGGCGGCAAACAGTTCATCCGCAGAGCTTGCAGCAGGCACATCCCAATGTGCGCAAAAGACAGACAAGCGTTCTGCATCAATGTCGAAGGCCGCCACGATGTCGACATCCGGATAAAGCCGGATGGATTTCATATAGAAATCCGCCACATAGCCTGTGCCAATGATCGCGATGCTGCGTGTCTTATGTGGGGTGTCCTGCGCCATCAGCTGTCCAGCAGCCCCTTCAGATAGGCGCCATAATCCGTCTTGGCATAACGCGTCGCCAGATCCATCAGCGCCGCATCATCGATCCAGCCCAGTCCATGGGCAATCTCTTCGGGGCAGCCGGTCTGCATGCCCTGACGGCTTTGCAGGGTGCGCACGAAATTGCCGGCATCCAGCAGGCTGCCATGGGTGCCGGTGTCCAGCCAGGCATAGCCCCGGCCCATGCGTTCCACGGTCAGGCTGCCGTCAGCCAGATAGCTTTCCAGCAGGGTGACAATCTCCAGCTCACCCCTTGCACTGGGCTTGATATCGCGCGCCCGGTCGGGGGCCGTGCCATCAAGAAAATAAAGCCCCGTCACAGCATAGTTTGAGGGCGGGACCTCGGGCTTTTCGATAATTTCCGTCACCCGGTCATCGGCGTCCATGCCCACCACGCCATACCGCTGCGGGTCCGCCACACGGTAGCCAAAGACGGTCGCGCCATCTGGCTGCGCATCTGCCGCTGCCAAAAGCTCTGGCAGGCCATGCCCGAAAAAGATGTTGTCACCCAGCACCATGGCAGAAGGGCCACCCGCCAGAAACTCTTCGGCAATCAGATAGGCCTGCGCCAGACCGTCCGGGGTCGGCTGCACAAGCCAGGTGATGTCAACGCCCCATTGTGATCCGTCACCCAGCAGTTGCTGGAACTGGTGCTGGTCCTGCGGGGTGGTGATGATTGCAATCTCGCGGATGCCTGACAGCATAAGAACCGACAGCGGATAATAGATCATCGGCTTGTCATAAATCGGCATCAACTGCTTGGACAAACCCTGGGTGATCGGCCACAGCCGCGAACCGGTTCCGCCGGCAAGGATCAAGCCTTTGCGTGCACTCATGTCTTTGTCCTCTGGACGAACTCTTTACCTAGCATCTGCCGCAGGGCGGCTTGCCAATCCGGGCGATGGATGCCGAATGTTTCCACCGTTAGGCTGCAATCAAGGCGGGAATTGGCCGGACGTGCGGCAGGGGTCGGGAAATCCACGGTCGCAATATCCGCGACCAGAGTATCGCGGCCTGCAGTGGCAAAGATCGCGCGGGCGAAATCGGCCCAGCTGACATCGGGCGCGCCGCTGAAATGATAGATCCCGCTTTTGCCGGGGTCAGCCACCAGTGCCTTGGCAATCGTCAGGCAGGCCTCGGCAATCGCTGCCGCAGGGGTCGGGCCACCCGTCTGGTCAGCGACAACTGAAACCGTGGCGCGGGTTTCTGACAGTCGCAGCATCGTGGTGACAAAGTTGCGGCCCTGCCCGTCAAACACCCAGGCCGTGCGCAGAATGGCATGGGCCCCACCCGCCGCCGTCACCGCGCGTTCACCAGCCAGCTTGGTGCGCCCATAGGCCCCAAGTGGCGCGGTCGGGGCATCTGGCCGCCAAGGCGCGCCAGCCTGCCCGTCAAAGACGTAGTCAGTCGAAATATGCACGAAAGGCAGGCCTTTCGCCGCAGCGGCCTGCGCCATGGCACCCGGCGCATCGGCGTTGACGACGCGGGCGGCGGCCTCTTCCCCTTCGGCGGCATCCACGGCAGTCCATGCAGCGGCGTTAATCACGGCATCCGCATCACTTTGCGCGATGGCAGCGGCACAGGCGGCAGGGTCAGACAGGTCCGCCTGATCGCGGCCCAGCGCCAGCAACGTCACATCATGTGCGGCGGCGGCATCAGCCAAAGCGCGGGCCACCTGACCCGTGGTGCCGAAGACAAGAACCTTCATGTCTTGCCCAGCCGCTGGCCGACGCCGTCACGGTCCAGCAATGGCTGCCACCAGTCGCGGTTATCCAGATACCATGCAACCGTCTTGGCCAGACCTTCCTCCAGCGTGACAGAGGGGCGCCAGCCCAACTCCTCCCGCATCCGGCTGGGGTTGATCGCATAACGCAGATCATGGCCGGGGCGGTCGGTGACATAGGTGATCAGATCGGCATGGGGCGCATTGTCAGGGCGATGCTGATCCAAGAGCGCGCAGATCATCTTGACCAGATCAATATTGCGGGCCTCATTCTCGCCCCCGATGTTGTAGCTGCGACCCAGCTTGCCCTTTTTCAGAACCGTCAGCAGCGCATCGGCGTGATCTTCCACATAAAGCCAGTCGCGCACATTCTCGCCTTTGCCGTAAATCGGGATCGGACGGCCATGCAAGGCGTTCAGGATCACCACAGGGATCAACTTTTCAGGGAAATGATAAGGACCGTAGTTGTTGGAACAATTGGTCAGGACAACGGGCAAGCCATAGGTTTCGGCCCAAGCGCGCACCAGATGATCACTTGCCGCCTTCGACGCAGAATAGGGGCTGCGCGGATCATAAGGCGTCTCTTCTGTGAACTGGCCCGTTGCACCCAGTGATCCATAAACCTCATCAGTCGAAATATGATGGAACCTGAAATCATCCGGCCTGCCACGCCCTTCCCAATAGGCGCGCGCGGCCTCCAGCAGCGTATAGGTGCCGGTGACGTTGGTCGCGATAAAGGCACCGGGGCCGTCGATGGACCGGTCCACGTGGCTTTCAGCGGCCAGATGCATGATCGCGTCAGGCTGATGGTCGGAAAGGACACGATCGAGCGCCGCGCGATCACAGATATCAGCCTCTTCAAAGGCATAGTTCGGATCATCGGCCACGCTGGCCACATTGGCCAGACAGGCGGCATAGGTCAGCGCGTCCAGATTGACGACCGCATGGCCCTGCGCCACCGCCTGCCGCACGACGGCAGACCCGATAAAGCCGGCACCACCTGTGACAAGTATCTTCATGTCGCTTGTCCGTATGTGAAGGGCGAGACGAAATCAGCAAAGCCCGGCGCGGCAGCATCCTTGTCAGACAAAACCGCCTTGTCGGCGTCAATGCCCCAGTCAATGCCCAGCGCCGGATCGTCAAACCGCACGGACCCTTCCGCGTCAGGTGCATAAGTGGCAGAGCATTTGTAGCTGACCATGCAATCCGGCGTGCGCGTCACAAACCCATGCAGGAAACCGGCGGGGATAAGCAGCTGATTGCCCTCTGCCGCTGACAAGCTGACACCGACCCATTGCCCGAATGTAGGCGACCCTGTCCGCACATCGACGGCCACATCCCAAATCTCGCCCTGCAGCACGCGCACCAATTTGGCCTGCGCCGCAGGTGGGGCCTGAAAATGCAACCCACGCACGGTGCCAACGGCAGCGCTGTATGACTGATTGTCCTGCACAAAGGGGGTGGTGATCCCCTGTGCGGCAAAAACCTCTGCATTGTAGGTTTCAGAGAAATGCCCGCGGCTGTCGGCGAATCGCTTTGGCGTAAAGACGACTACGCCCTCAAGTGCAGTGTTTTTAAACATTAAGACCTACGCCAAACAAGAATTCACACCAGAATTATCAGAACCTCCTAGGGGATGCAGGTCATGAAATCCATCCCTCGGAAGGTCTGAAAGGCCCGATTCAGGCCTTGCTTCTCCCCTAGGTTGTTACAACACCCCCAAAGAGGCGTCCCGCACTTGCACGGCACACCCGCATTGTTGGAAATCTACGGGAATGGCGTCGAAAAAATGGCGGAAAGGGCGCTAATCGAGGGTTATTTGCCTTGGCATCCCGTCGCGGGCCGCCGCATCGGCCGCATCCGCCAGCATCTGTGCCTTCAGCCCGTCAGCACCGGTTGGTGCCACCGGGGTGCCAGTTGCCAGAGCATCAACAAAATGGGCCATCTCTGCCCGATAGGCCGCCGCATAGCGTTCCAGAAAGAATGGCTGCGGCTTGGCGGTGGTCATACCCGCCGCATTGGCCAGTTCCACCGTCGTTTCCGCCATATTGTCGGCGCGCAACATGCCCTTGCTGCCATGCACCTCAATCCGCTGGTCGTAACCATAGGTGGCCCGGCGCGAGTTCGAAATCTGGCAGATCTTCCCCTTTGGGGTCGTTAGCGTGACCGCCGCAGTATCAAAATCGCCCAACTTCCCGATCTCTGGGTCCACAAGGCAAGACCCGACTGCGGTCAGTGTGTCAGGTTCTTCGCCCAGCAAGAAGCGCGCCATATCCAGATCGTGGATCATCATGTCGCGGAAAATCCCGCCAGAGGTTTCCACATAGCCCAGCGGCGGCGGCGACGGATCGCGCGACAGGATCGTCACCATCTCGACCTCGCCAATCACGCCGTCGGCAATCTGCTGTTTGATCGCGGCAAAGTTGGGATCAAAGCGCCGGTTGAAGGCCACCATGAATGGCACGCCAGCCGCCTTAACGGCCTTCAGGCAGTCGTGGATGCGGTCCACTGACAGATCAATGGGCTTTTCGCAGAAAATCGCCTTGCCCGCCGCAGCGGCGGCATGGATCAGGTCGTAATGCGTGGTTGTCGGCGTCCCGATGATCACCGCGTCGATCTCCGGCGATGCGATCATCGCGTCCGGTGTCATCACCGCAGCACCGGTGGTTTTCGCCAGCGCCTCTGCCGCCTCTGGCATCGCGTCAGCCACCGCTGCGGCTCGCGCGATTGTCATCCCGCGCAGGGTCGCACCATGCACCTGCCCGATCCGGCCACAGCCCAGAATACCGATATTGATCATCGCCTCAGCCTTTCAGATGACGCAGCACGCCGCGTGCGGCCTGCATGACAGGATCATGCGTTTCCTTCAGAATACTGACCCGGTCGAACCGGTCCGCATCCGCATTCACAGCGTCGCGCAGAGCCTGACCAAAGGCCATCCGCAGCTCTGTCCCGATGTTGAATTTGCAGATGTTGGTGGTTGCGGCGAGCTTGCGGCGCTGGTCCACAGGCACACCCGATCCACCGTGGATCACCAGCGGCACATCTGTCATGGCCTGAATGGCCGCAATGCGGGGTTCGTCCAGACCGCCCTCTTTATCCTGTTGCAGATGCACATTGCCCACGGAAATCGCCATGGCATCAACGCCCGTTTCGGCAGCAAAGCGCGCGGCCTCCTCTGGGTCGGTCCCGGCAGAGGCTTCACCGCCCGAATAGCCCACAAACCCGATCTCACCCTCGCAGGAAATCGCGGCACCATGAGCCATGTCCACAATCTTGCGTGTCTCGGCGATATTCTCGGCCAATGGCTTGCGCGAGCCGTCGAACATCAGCGAGGTAAAGCCACTGTCGAGCGCCTCGGCACATTCGTCATAGGTGTAGCCATGATCCAGATGGGCGACGACAGGTACCGATGCGCCCTCTGCCAGATGCCGGAACATCCGGCCCAGAACCGGCAGCGGCGTATGCGCGCGACAGCCGGGACCGGCCTGCAGGATGACCGGGCAATCCTCTGCCTCGGCGGCGGCCACATAGGCGCGCATGTCCTCCCATCCCAGACAGACAAGCCCACCCACGGCATACCCTTGCTGCAACGCCGGTTGCAGCACGTCTTTCAGCGTCACGAGGGTCATTTGAACTTGGCGATCATGTCTTTGATGCCGGGAATGGTTTCCACCTGATAGGCATGGCTGGGCTGGAAATACTGCACCAGCGACCTTTGGCTGAGACCGCCCAGAATGGTGAAGTAATACATCTGATAGCCCGGCAGCACCGCGCAGGGGTGATAGCCGCTATCAAGGCAAATGGTCGAGCCATCGACGATGTGATAGGCATCGCCAGCCTTGCCATCCTCGCGCTGCAGCATCTGTACGCCGGAGCCATGGTTGGGCTTGAAGCGGAAATTATAGGTTTCATCATGCCGCGTTTCATCTGGCAGACGGTCGGTGTCATGCTTGTGGCTGGGAAAGCCTGACCAGCCACCTTCGCCGACGGTAAACAGCTCTGACACCAGCAGGCGGCCTACCTTGTCGTGGTATTTCGTGCCAAGGATATGTTTGATCTTGCGGTGTGTCTTGGTGTCGTCTGATCCGTATTGCACCAGATCCAGCTCATCCTTGCGGACGGCAAATGCCTCCAGCACCTTGTCATAGCGCGCGCCACAAACGAAAACCTCGGCAGCGTCGGACGTACACACCATCTCGGCCTTGGCGGCGGTGGGCACGTAAACGCCCTCGGGCTCTCCATCCCAGACGTCCTCGACCCGTTCACCGATGCCTGTCGCCTTGAATCCCTCGACGTTGATATCAATGGTCCCGGTGGCAGGCACAATGCAGGTTTCATACCCCGGCACAGCGTATTCAAACGCCTGTCCTCTGGTCAGTTTCACGATGTTGAAATAGTTCAGCGGAACGGTCGGGTCATCCACATCCACAATCGGCTTGTTCTGGTTGTCAAAGGGGGGGATGTGCATGGGTCAATTCCTCTTATACGTCGGTCGGGCCGGGGTGGGTGGCCATGAAGTCGTTCAATGTCGGCGTGTCGGCCATCGCAGGCGCACAGCCCGGCCGCGACACTGTCACCGATGCACAGGCAGAGCCGCGCAAGATCGCATCGCGCAACGCCTGTCCTTCGGCCAGCCCGGTCACAAGACCGGCCATGAAACTGTCACCGGCACCTGTGGGCTTCAGCGCGTCGACAGGCCAGATACCGGTGCGGATTTCCTGCCCGTCTGCAAAGGTCACGGCGCCCTTTTCACCCATCTTGTAGATCACGATGGTCGCGGTGCTTTCCGCGAGGGCGCGGGCCTTTGCCAGACCCTT
>JAHDGO010000456.1 GCA_020627605.1 Yoonia sp. | reverse complement strand
CTGAACCTCTATGTGGCGTCGGGCGTAACAGGGGTGCCATATTTCCGGCTACTGTGTTACATCCTGCCATATCTGGGGGCGCTGATCGCCGTCTGGTTCTTTGTGGCGCTGGTGCCGCAGACAGCATTGGCGATCTTGCCAGGACGATAAGGTGACAATGACCGAAGATACCGAAGGGCATTCCGGCCAGATACCAACCAACCTCAGGCTGCTGATGCTGCTTGAGGAGGTTGCCAAGGCCGGTGTGCCCGTCACCCCAGCTGCCGTGAACGAGGCGTTGGGGCTGCCTAAGCCCACAATTCACCGCCTCTTTGCAACGGCGGAGGCAGAGGGGTTTTTGCAGCGCGACATTGATGGCCGGTCCTACAGTCCGGGCCGGCGGATGCGTCAGCTGTCCACCAATGTCCTGTCGTCTGAACATGTGCGCACAGTGCGCCTGGCCGTGCTGAAGTCGCTTGCCGATAAGGTTGACGAAACCTGCAATCTGGCAATCCCGGAACGTGACGGCATGTTTTACCTCGACCGGGTGGAAACACATTGGCCATTGCGTATTCAGTTGCCCATCGGCACGCAGGTCCCGTTCCACTGCACCGCCAGCGGTAAAATGTACCTCAGCACGTTGCGCCCCGACTATCTGGAGCGTTTCCTGCGCAATTATAAGCTGACGGCAGAGACGGAAAGAACGATCTGCAACCCTGATGATTTGCGGACGGAATTGGAGACGATCCGCGCACGCGGCTATGCCACCGACGATCAGGAATTCATGCTGGGCATGACGGCGGTTGCGGTTCCTGTGACTGACAATCGCAGGCGTCTTGTCTCTACCCTGTCGATCCACGCGCCAGAGCTACGCCGCCGCGTGTCCGACCTGATTGCATGCTTGCCGCATTTGCAGGCAGCAGCGGCAGAGCTTTCGGGGATTGTCAGCCGCTAGTGGCTGCATCTTCTTTCAGACTGTGGACCGAACCTAGGCCTCTTGCGCCAGACGCGCCTCTAGCACGTCAAAAGGAACACCCGGTTCATCCTTGGCCCCACGGATGACCAGCGAGGTTTTGACCGAGGCCACATTGTCTGCACTTGTCAGCTCTTCTGTCAGAAACCGCTGAAAGCTGCGCAAGTCTGGGGCCACGCATTTGAGGATAAAGTCGACTTCGCCATTCAGCATGTGGCACTCACGCACCAACGGCCAGCCATCACAGAGCTTTTCAAATGCACTGAGATCCGCTTCGGCCTGACTGACAAGCCCTACCATTGCAAAGACCTGCACCTCGAACCCCAGTTCGCGGGCATTCACATCAGCATGATAGCCTTGGATGAACCCCTGTTCCTCCAGCGTGCGCACGCGGCGCAGACAGGGCGGGGCCGAAATGCCGACACGTTTGGCCAGTTCGACGTTGGTCATCCGGCCATCGGCCTGAAGTTCGGCCAGAATCATCCGATCAATTTCGTCGAGTTTTGTGCCTGGCATTGAATGTTCCCTGATATTTTTGCAAATGCTACGCTGTTGCGGGCTGATGCGCAACAATGTTTCAATGGTCCGCAACAAATGATCGCACCCTTTGGTGATCAGCGCGCCCTTTCAACAGTCGCCACAGGCCGCTATATCGGGAGTCGATTTTCGCAAAGAGGTTGCCATGACCGACACCCGCCACATCAAAGTTCTGATCATCGGATCCGGCCCAGCGGGCTATACCGCCGGCGTCTATGCAGCGCGCGCCATGTTGGAGCCTGTGCTGATCCAGGGGATCGAACCCGGCGGGCAGTTGACCACAACAACAGAGGTCGAAAACTGGCCCGG
>JAHDGO010000455.1 GCA_020627605.1 Yoonia sp. | reverse complement strand
CCTCGGTCACCTTTTCCTTGGTGGCACCACCGCCCACGTCGAGGAAGTTGGCAGGTTCCGCCCCGTAAAGCTTGATGATGTCCATTGTTGCCATGGCAAGGCCAGCGCCGTTGACCATGCAACCGATCTCGCCATCCAGCGCGATATAGTTGAGGTCGAATTTTGAGGCGGCGAGCTCTTTTGGGTCTTCCTCCGTCTCATCGCGCAACGATGCGACATCGGCGTGGCGGTAGACCGCGTTGCCGTCGAATGCGACCTTGGCGTCCAGCACCTTCAGGTCGCCCTTGTCGGTGACGATCAGCGGGTTGATCTCCAGCATCTCCATGTCCTTCTCGACGAAGGCCTGGTAAAGCTGACCCATCAGTTTCACGCATTGCTTGACCTGATTGCCGGTCAGACCCAGCGCAAAGGCGACGCGGCGCCCGTGGAAGGGTTGATAGCCTGTGGCAGGATCAACGGTGAAGTTGAGGATCTTTTCCGGCGTTTCGGCCGCGACTTCCTCGATATCCATTCCGCCTTCGGTGGAGCAGACAAAGCCGATGCGGCTGGTCTGGCGGTCAACCAGCAGCGCCAGGTACATCTCTGTCTCGATGCCAGAGCCGTCTTCGATATAGATGCGGTTGACCTGCTTGCCTGCCGGGCCGGTCTGATGCGTGACCAATGTGCGGCCCAGCATCTTTTTGGCTTCCTGTGCGGCCTCTTCAACCGACTTGGCCAAACGCACGCCGCCAGCTTCGCCAGCGTCCGCCTCTTTGAACTTGCCTTTGCCGCGGCCACCGGCGTGGATCTGCGCCTTGACCACCCAAAGCGGGCCGTCGAGTTCGCCTGCGGCGGTTTTCGCCTCTTCCGCGCGCATGACAGGGCGCCCGTCGGACACGGGCGCGCCGTAGCTGCGCAGCAATGCTTTGGCCTGATATTCGTGAATGTTCATAAGGCAATTCCAATATGGCTAAGGTTGCCCTACCCTAAACACAGGCAAATCCCGGTTTCTAAGGGAAAATGCCCCGACCCCCCAATAATCCGACATTTGTGATCACACGCTGAAAAAGTGTGATCACAAAATTGAAACTGCGAGCGCTATCAGTTGTTTTGCGCCGTTTGCAAAGATTCGCGCCGGTGGTAGCAAGGGGCATGGAACCGGCCACCCCGACATGGGCTGTCGTTGCGACAGTGGATGAACCGCCAGCAGTGTTGCAGGCCTTTGTGGCCTGGTATCTGTCGCTGGGCGCGGCAGAGGTCCATCTTTATCTCGATCGCCCGGATGATCCGGCGGCGGTGCTCTTTGACCATCTGGACCCGGTGTATGTCACCTGTTGCGACGCCGACCATTGGGCGCGACTGGGCCGCAGCCGCCCGCAGCGCCATGAGGTCCGGCAGGCGCGCAATGCGACAGATGCCTATGCCAAAACCGGTGCAGACTGGCTGCTGCATGTCGATGCTGACGAGTTTCTGTGGCCCTATGCCAGCATCCCAGGCGTCCTGGCGGCAGCACCACCGGAAACAGAATGTATCGCCGTGCCGGTTGCAGAACGGGTGGCGGTTGCAGGCGCGCGGCATGTCAGCGTCCTGGACGGTGTCTTTCGCTTGCCATTTCATGGCAGTGCGTCAGAAGGGCGTGCGGTTTTTGGCCCTGCCTACGACCTGACTTACCGGGGATTGACCGGGCATACCCAAGGCAAAGCATTTGCGCGCACAGGGCAGGGGCTGCGTCTTTCTATTCATCGGCCCAAACGGGCGGATGCATCACCTGTCACCGTGTCACGCACCACAGCCGACCGGTTGATGCTGCTGCATTTCGAAGGACTGACG
>JAHDGO010000017.1 GCA_020627605.1 Yoonia sp. | reverse complement strand
TCTTTCTTCGTCATCGAATTGATCAGCGCAATCTGGCGTTTGAGGATGCTGTCATCCATGCCTGCCGCCGCCATCTGTTTCGACATCTTGGCCGCGCCGGGCATCATGCCCATCATCCCTTCCATGCCGCCCATCTTCATCATCTGTTCAAGCTGCATTTTCAGATCATTCATGTTGAACCGGCCCTTTTGGAACCGCTTCATCATCTTTTCGGCCTGTTCGGCCTCGATGGTTTCCTGCGCCTTTTCGACAAGGGCCACGATATCGCCCATGCCAAGGATACGGCCCGCGATGCGTTCAGGTTCGAACGTCTCAATCGCGTCCATCTTTTCGCCAAGGCCCACAAAACGGATCGGCTTGCCGGTGATCGCCCGCATCGACAGGGCGGCACCGCCGCGCCCGTCACCGTCCATCCGGGTCAGGACCACGCCAGTCACGCCGATCTTGTCGTCGAATTCCTGCGCGACGTTGACAGCGTCCTGACCTGTCAGACCGTCGACGACCAGCAGGGTTTCGCGTGGGTTGGCGACGTCGCGCACGGCTGCGGCCTGTGCGATCAGTTCCTGATCAATATGCAACCGCCCCGCGGTGTCGAGCATGTAGACGTCGTAGGCGCCAAGGCTGGCCTGTGTTTTGGCACGTTTGGCGATCTGCACCGGGTCTTCGCCGGGCACGATCGGTAGGGTATCGACACCGATCTGACCACCAAGGATCGCCAATTGCTCCATCGCGGCAGGGCGGTTGGTGTCGAGCGAGGCCATCAGTACCCGCTTGCCCTCTTTTTCCTTCAGGCGTTTTGCCAGTTTGGCGGTTGTGGTCGTCTTGCCGGAGCCTTGCAAACCCACCATCAGGATGGGCGCTGGCGGGTTGTCGATTTTCAGCGCACCGGGATCATCCGACCCCGTCAGCACATGCTGCAATTCGTCATGGACGATCTTGACGACCTGCTGGCCGGGTTTGACCGAACGGGTGACGGCCTGACCTGTTGCCTTTTCCTGCACCGCCTTGATGAAATCGCGTGCCACCGGCAGTGAGACATCAGCCTCCAGCAATGCAACACGGACTTCGCGAAGGGCGGTTTTGACATCATCCTCTGACAGCGCACCCTGTTTGCTGAGCTTGTCAAAAACGCCTGACAGACGTTCGGAGAGATTTTCAAACATTGGCCAGGGCCCTCGTCATCGTTTCGGTTGCTTTGCGTCATATAGGAACGCATCGCATAAAGCAGTAGCGCCCCCGTGGGCGCGACGCGCTGACGGAGGGCGATCCCCTCTAAAACGGGGACCGGAAAGCTGATGCATTCCGGGTGTTGCGGGCCGTTTACGCCGCGCCGCTGTGCGAGTCAACATCCCGCGCCAGCCAGTCGTTTATCGCGGCCACCCCGCGTTTCGCCCCGTTTCCACTGACATAGACAGGTGTCAGCGGGTGCATGCCCTTGTCCATTCCGTCCACAAGCTCAATCGCGATGCGGTAGGTCATGCCGTTTTCGCTCCGGCTGCTTTCCAGCGTGGCGCGGCCAAGGTTGCTCAGCCTGTGTTTCACCCTCTTGCGCCCGAAAAAGGTGGAATGGCGCATCTCGATCAGGTCGCGGCTGCGGTCGAACATCACCTCATCCCGGCGCACGAAGGCGACAATGAAAATGGACAGAAAAGCAGGGATAGCAAGCAGACCCCAAAAGGCCTCTGACATGTTGCCTGCAAAGAGCGCGGACAAGCCAAAGGCAATGACGCCCAAGAAGGCCGCGCAGAGTGTGATGGTGATGATCCATGGCACGGATCTGAGGATCAGCTGGTCTTGGGTGTTGCGGACGACTTTCATCGCCCGCTGTTGTAGGGCCGTGTCAGCGGCCAAGCAAGTTTGCCGTCTCGTCCCGGTAGGCCCATGCGACGGTTGCCGTTCCGGCGATCAGCAGAAGCATATGCCAATAGGGTGGTCCCACCCAGATCAAGAGTGCGCTGAGCCCGATCAGCATGGTTACCAGCAGGATAAGGCCCGCTGCGCCACGCCAGCCGCGCAACCACAGCAGCGCCGCACCAATCACCTCGACCGAGCCGGTGATGTAACGGGGGAACTGACCAAATCCGATAGACTGATAGATGGCGACATCGGTTGGGAAGCTGCCAAGCTTGCGCAGGCCAAAATAGAGAAAGGCCAACGTCAGAACAGCGCGCAGGGCGGTCAGGGCGGTTGTTTTGGTCATGCCGGGCCACATGGTGCGGCCCGGCGTGAAGTCCAGCCTCAGGCGGCCTTGTCGGCAATCACCTCTGCCGCGACCTGAACATCGACATCCTTGATGCCGATGAAATTCAAGACCTGCGTCAGATGCGGCGTCGCGAAATCGACAGGCGCGCCGACGGGGACGCCGCCCGTTGCGACGGCAACGACAGCGCGCTTATTCTCCAGCAGGCCAACAGGGCCGTCGGGGGTATAAGCGAAAGTCACCTTGGGGCGCGCAATCAGGTCAATCCAGGCCTTGAGCGCGGCTGGCATGCCGAAATTGTACATCGGCATGCCGATCAGGATGACGTCGGCGGCTTTGACTTCCGCAATCAGCGTGTCGGACAGGGCCAGGATTTCACGCTCTGTCGCGGTCAGGTCATCCTGCGCGACCAGCCGGGCGTTGATCCATGCCGCGTCGATCTGTGGCAGCGGTGTTGTGGCCAGATCGCGGGTGATCACCTTTTCAGGGGCCAGATCAGCGAGAAGGCGGGCGGTGGCGGCGCGGCTGACAGAGTTATCAAAGGCCGCAGAGGCGTCGATATGAAGTACGGTGGTCATGGTGTGTAACCTTTTCTATTGCTGCTCAAGTACTCCCTTGCATCTGCGAACGTAATACCGCTAATTTCACATCAAATGTTTACAAATGCACAGGTAGATCATGGACAACTGGGATGAGATCAGAACAGCCTTTCAGGTCGCACGCATGGGCACCGTCAGCGGCGCGGCGGATCAGCTGGGTGTCCACCATGCTACCGTGATCCGCCATATCGACGCGCTAGAGCAGCGTCTGGGCGCAAAGCTGTTCCAGCGCCACGCGCGCGGCTACACCGCGACAGAGGCCGGACAGGACCTGTTGCAGGTGGCGCAGGCGACGGACGACCAGTTTACCCAGCTTGCCGGGCGCATCAAAGGGCAGGGCGAGGGGGTATCCGGTGATCTGGTCATCACGTCACTTGGGATGGTGTCGCGGATGCTGACCCCCATTCTGGTGGATTTTCAGGCGGTGCATCCTGACGTGACCATTCGCTACCGGACCGGCGACAGGGTGTTCAGGCTGGAATATGGCGAGGCGCATGTCGCCATCAGGGCGGGGACGATGCCGCAGGAGCCTGACAATGTCGTGCAACCCTTCATGCAGCAGCAGATGGCGTTGGTGGCCTCGGACGCCTATGTCGCCCGCAATGGTTTGCCGGCGGATGAGGATGACCTGAAGAACCATTATTTCGTCACCCATGATGACGACAACACCCGTGCGCCGTTTTCACGTTGGCTGCGCGGGATGGTTCCCGAAGACCGGTTTCAGTACCGCGCCACCGAAAACCGCAACATGCAGGATGCGATCTTGGCCGGGGCTGGCATCGGGTTCGTTCTGGCGCAGGATGCCGAAAACAACGACACCCTGACCGAAGTGATCGCACGCAAAGACGAATGGGCCGCCCCCTTGTGGATCGTGACCCATGTTGATCTGCACCGCACCACCAAGGTGCAGACCTTCCTGCGCTTTCTCAAAGAGCGCGCAAAGACGGCCGGTTGATGCCCGGGCATACCCGCGCCGGCCACCTTGCGATGCTGGCGTTTTCGATGCTTGTCGCAGGATCATTCGCCCTTGGGGCGCTGGTCGCCAATGACATCGCGCCTACGGCACTGAACGTTGTGCGGTTCTGGATTGCTGCGGTGATCGTTGGTGCATTGGCCTTTGCCCAGGGCGGCCTGACCCGAACGGCAGCGCAGGCACCTTGGCGGTACTTTGCGCTCGCGGCGTTTTTCACCACATATTTCGTGCTGATGTTCGAAGGGTTGAAGACCGCCCCACCGGTCAGTGCGGCGGCGGTCTTTACCCTGACACCGATCCTTACGGCGGGGTTCGGCTATCTTTTGTTGCGGCAGGTCCTGACACCGCGCATGGCGCTGGCGCTTGCTGTTGGGGGCCTGGGCGCAATCTGGGTGATCTTTCGCGCCGACATTGGCGCCATATTGCGGTTTGAGATCGGGCGCGGCGAGTTCATTTTCTTCTGGGGCTGCGTTGGCCACGCGGTTTACACGCCCCTGGTGCGCAAGCTGAACCGCGGTGAAAGCCCGGTTGTTTTCAGTTTCGGTGTCGTTTTGGCAGGGGCGCTGCTTTTGTCGGTCTGGGGTGGTCCTGCTGTGATGGCTACGGAATGGTCTGCGCTGCGGCCGATTGTGTGGATCACCATTTTATACACGGCGATCTTTGCCAGCGCGATGACCTTTGTCTTGCTGCAATTCGCAACACTGCGCCTGCCCAGTGCCAAGGTCATGGCCTATACCTATCTGGTGCCAAGCTGGGTCCTGCCGTGGGAGCTTGGACTGGGCGGCACGCCGCCACCGCTGCTGGTCGTGGCAGGGGTTTTGCTGACCATTGCCGCACTTTTCTTGTTATTGAAGGACGAGCAGGGAACCAATCCCGCCCCGCCGCGTTAAGCACCTTGTAAAGCAAAGGAATGCAAAATGCGGAATATCATCTATCTCGTCGGTCTTGTTGTTATCGTTCTGGCCATCGTCCAGTTCGTACTCTGACCCAAACGACAGGCGGCGGTCATCACAGCCGCATTTTGATCTAGCGCGCGCCGGTAAGGTTGCGCGCTATTTCAATTGGTGTTCCAGAAACACCTCAAACGCATCCAGATCGATGGCGTCCATCTGGCCAAAGCCCTGCATCCAGACCGATGCGCCCCGCAGGGCGTCTGGTTCAAGCTTGCACCATTTCACCCGCCCACGCTTTTCCTGACTGATCAGCCCTGCTGCGGTCAGCACACCCAAATGTTTTGAGATCGCAGCCAGCGACATCTCAAACGGGTCGGCCACGTCGGTGACGGCCATATCATCCTCCAGCAGCATCGCAAGGATGCGCCGCCGGGTGGGGTCGGCGAGGGCGGCAAAGACCTGATCAAGTTGCGCAGTCATGGCGCGATTAAGCGGGGCAGGGGCGAAACGTCAACCATTTGGTTGAATATACGGCAGTCAGGGCATACCCCGAAGACGTGGCAGTTCCGGTACCACCGGCCAAAACTATGTTTATGAAAATCAATGCATTATGATGGTTTTGACCTTGCTTGACTCTGTGCATGGCGCGCCATAGACCATGCGCAACTGACGGATGGATCAAAACCGATGTCTGACCCGCAAGACGCTGACCGGCTCAAGGCGCTCGAAGCGAAAATTGCGGCGCTGAAGACACCGGAGGCGGTAAAGGACCATTCCGAAGAACACTACTCTCAGGCGCAACTGGCCTGGCGGATGGTGATAGAGCTGGTGGCCGGTCTCGGGATCGGCTTTGGCATCGGATACGGGTTGGATGTCTTGCTTGGCACGCAACCTTTCTTGATGGTGCTTTTTATATTTTTTGGCCTCGCGGCAGGTGTTCTGACCATGATGCGATCAGCCAAGGAAGTGCAGATGAAGCGGCAGCTGGCCGCAGAGCAAGAGGACGACGCGCGTGGCTGAAGAAAAAGCAGAAGGTGGTCTGGTCTTTCACCCGCTGGATCAGTTTATCGTCAAACCGCTTTTCGGTGACGGGCCGGTGGCTTGGTACACACCCACCAATGTGACGCTATGGATGGGCATCGCCCTTCTGGCGATCATTGCCGTCTTTGTGCTGGGCAGCCGTGGCCGTGCCATCATCCCGACACGCCTGCAGTCAATTGGTGAGCTGATCTACGGCTTTATCTATAAGATGGTCGAGGATGTGACCGGCAAGGACGGGGTAAAGTATTTCCCCTACATCATGACGCTGTTCCTGTTCATCCTGTTTGCCAACTATCTGGCGCTGATCCCCATGTCCTACAGCCCGACATCCATGATTGCGGTCACTGCAGTTCTTGGTTTTGGGGTTTTCATCTGCGTGACCATTCTGGGCTTCGTCAAGAACGGCGCGTCTTTCCTCAGCCTGTTCTGGATGTCTGATGCGCCGCTGATCCTGCGCCCGATCATCGCGATCATCGAGGTGATTTCCTACTTCGTACGGCCTGTCAGCCACTCCATCCGTCTGGCTGGCAACATCATGGCCGGTCACGCGGTTCTGAAAGTGTTTGCTGGCTTTGCTGCGCTGACGCTGGTCAGCCCCGTCGCGATCTTCGGTATCGTCGCCATCTACGGGCTTGAGGTCCTTGTGGCCGGTATTCAGGCCTATGTTTTCACTATTCTGACGTGTGTCTATCTCAAGGACGCGCTTCACCCGCATCACTAAAGGTTCGGCGGGGTGACCCGTCAAATGATCAACTTCCAATCGTAAGGAGAATTCACATGGAAGGCGAACTCGCACACATCGGCGCTGGTCTGGCTGCAATCGGTTCTGGCGCAGCTGCTATCGGTGTTGGCACCGTTGCCGGTAACTATCTGGCAGGCGCATTGCGCAACCCATCCGCTGCTGCTGGTCAGACAGCGACACTGTTCATCGGTCTGGCATTTGCCGAAGCCCTGGGGATCTTTGCATTCCTCGTGTCGCTTCTGCTGATGTTCGCCGTCTAAAGACAGCAACCCATATCCTTACGGCTGACCGACGCATGATCTGCGTCGGTCGGTAAAACACCAAGGTATTCGGGGGCCATTATGGCAACAGAAACAACAGAAGCCGCCGTCGGCGCCTGCGTTGATGCAGGGGGTTCTGCCCTTGGCATGCCGCAGCTTTGTGCGGACTGGATGCCCAACCAGATTTTCTGGCTGGTGATCACGCTGATCGCGATTTACTTCGTGATGTCGCGGATCGCGCTGCCCCGCATTGGTGCGGTCCTGGCCGAACGGTCGGGTACGATCACCAATGACATCGCAGCGGCCGAAGAGCTGAAGACAAAAGCGGCAGAAGCCGAAGCAGCCTATGACAAGGCCCTGCTGGATGCCCGTGCCGAGGCAAACAAGATTGTTGCCGAAGCCAAAGCCGAAATTCAGGCCGAGCTTGATGTCGAACTGCAAAAGGCAGACGCAGAAATCGCGGCCAAAACCGCCGAGAGCGAAGCGGCGATTGCCGAAATTCGTGACAGCGCCAAGCAGAACGTCGTTGCGGTCGCCAAAGACACAGCGAAAGAGCTGGTCGCGGCCATGGGTGGCAGTGCTGACGCCAAGACAATCACCGCTGCCGTCAACGCACGGATGAAAGGGTAAGACATGAGACTGACACTCACCGCCCTTTTCGCCGTCATTGCTGGCCCTGCTCTGGCAGCCGGTGACAAGCCGTTCTTTTCGCTGTCAAACACAGATTTTGTCGTCTCGATCGCATTCCTGATCTTTATCGGCATCCTGCTTTACTACAAGGTGCCAGGCCTTGTGGGGGGTATGCTCGACAAGCGCGCCGCTGGCATCAAATCCGAACTGGATGAGGCCAAGGCCCTGCGTGAGGAGGCCCAGTCATTGCTGGCCTCCTACGAGCGCAAGCAGAAAGAAGTGCAGGAACAGGCCGACCGCATCGTCGCCGCTGCGAAGGAAGAGGCGACAAATGCCGCCACCGCCGCCAAGGATGACATTGCCAAGTCGATCACACGCCGTCTGGCTGCTGCGGAAGAGCAGATCGCCAGCGCGCAGGCAGGTGCCGTCAAAGAGGTACGCGATCAGGCCATCGCCGTGGCTGTTGGCGCCGCCAAGGACGTCATCGCCAAGCAGATGGACGCCAAGGCTGCCGGTAGCCTGATTGATGACGCCATCGGTACAGTGGGCGAAAAGCTGCACTAAGTCAGGCACGATATCCCGGTTTCAAAGCCCGGCTGCCATCGCGCTGCCGGGCTTTTTCGTTGACAGGGTCTGGCCCTGTCCTGAAACTCACAACCGGGGCGAGAGCAGGAGACACCAACATGCCCACCCTCTGGCAAGGGGTGAAGGTGGCAGGGATCTATGTCGCCCTCATCGCGTTTGGAACGTTCGTCGTATCCAACTGGGTGCGGCCCGGCGCAGATATCGCTTTGCTGTGGACGGGTTTGTTTGCTGTGCAAGCAGTGGGTGCGGGCTATGTTGTCGGCGCGGTCCGGCGTGGGCTTCAGTGGCGTGCCATCGGATTTGACCGTATTGACTGGCGCGCATTGGTCTGGCTGACCCCCGCCGTGATCTTGCTGATCACCATGGGGCGCAGTGTCGTCCTGCAAACACCGCTGGCCGTTTTCACCGCTGTTCCTGCCGCCGTTTGGGCCTTGGTCGTTGCGACCCCCTTCCTGATTGCCTTTGCCGAAGAAGTGGTTTTTCGCGGCATCCTGCTGCGCGGTGCGATGGTGGGGGCGACGGTCTTGCGGGCCATCATGATCAGCACGAGCGCCTTTGCGCTGGCCCATCTGATCAACGGTCTGGCGGGGCAAGAGGCGGTGAACACCTTGCTGCAAACTGCCTTTGCCTTTCTGGTTGGGCTCTCACTGGCCCCTTTGGCGCTGCGCATTGGCAACCTGTGGCCGCTGATCATCTGGCACTGGCTGTGGAATATCGTCGTGCTTGTCAGCCAGATTATCGGGGTGCTGCACCCGTTTGCCGTGGTTGGCATGGCGATGCAGGCGGTCGTGTCGATGTGGCTATGGACCCGCGTGCGGGATCACCAGCGGCAGGCTAGCGCGTAACCTCGTGCTGCAGACGCTTCTTGGCGATCACCTCGTGTCGGTCGGCCTTTTGCTGATCTGACAAGGCGCTTTCCACAAAGTTCAGATGGCTTTCCACCGCACGGCGAGCGCCGTCAGGGTCGCGGGCTTGCAGGGCTGTGTTGATCTGACGGTGCTGGTCCAGCAGGCTGTCGCGCGTCATGCGCTGTTTGAACATGATGGTCCGGTTGTAAAACACGCCCTCGCGCAACAGATCATACATCGACCGCATCATATGCAGCATGATGATGTTATGGCTGGCCTCGATGATGGCGAGATGGAAATCGGCATCCAACTGCGCCTCATCCGCCGGGTCGCGTTTCTGGTGGGCCTGTTCCATCTTTCGGAAAATCGTGTCGATGACGGCCAGATCAGTGTCGCTGCCCACCTGTGCGGCCCTTGCGGCGGCCAGCCCCTCCATATCGCGGCGAAAGCTGATGTAGTCGAAAACGGCCTCGTCATGGGTGGCGAAAAGTGTCACCAGCGCAGGCGCAAAGGCAGAGCCGAGAACATCCGCCACAAAAACGCCTGCACCCGCCCGCGCCTCCAGCAGGCCGCGCGTTTGCAGGTCTGACAGCGCCTCGCGCAATGAGGGACGAGAGACCTGCATCTTCTCGCTCAACTCACGTTCCGCTGGCAGGCGTTCGCCAGGGCGCAGAATGCCACGCAGGATCAGCCCCTCGATCTGGCGGACAACGCCCTGAGACAGTTTTTCCTGCTGGATGGGTTCAAATGGCATCGGATCACTTTCCCGGATTGGTCAAATGATATGACCAAAACCGGGGGGCGACAACGCAAAAGGGGCCGCCAAAGCGACCCCTTCCAAACCGTATCGACCGCGCCTTAGTTTGGCGTGATGACGATTTCCACACGGCGGTTGGCCTGACGGCCCGCCTCGTTCAGGTTTGACGCCACTGGCTGGTTCTCACCCGCGCCGATTGACCGGACGCGCGTTGGCGAGACACCACCGCTGAGCAGGACGCCAGAGACGGCTTGCGCGCGACGCTCTGACAGGTCCTGGTTGAAGGCGGCATCGCCGACGTTGTCGGTATGGCCGATCACGTTGATCGTGGTGTCAGGATACTGCTGGAGCGAGCCTGCAACGATGCGCAGCTCATTCTGGGCCGTACCGGACAACTGTGTGCTGTTTGTGGCGAACAGCAGGTCCTGGCTGAGAACGACGCGCAGGTCGCGGCCGTTGTTGGACACGCCAACATCGTTGCGCAGCTGACGACGCAGGTCTTCGGCCTGACGGTCAAGGCTGTTGCCAACGCCAGCACCAACACCGGCACCCAAGGCAGCGCCGACCAATGCGGCCTGATTGCGTTCGCGCACCGATCCGTCGTTGTTGGTGATCGCACCCAGAACCGCACCACCGGCGGCCCCGATCAGGGCGCCTTGCTGTGTGTTCTGCATCTGGTTCGGGCCTGTCTGGTCGCAGGCGGCGACAAAGGTCAGGGACGCAGCGGCGAGGACAAGGGGAAGTTTCGTAAAGGTCATGGTCTATGTTCCAGTTCATATTGGCGCAACAGCGCGCGTTTGGATGGCGGCCTTATGCGCTTTTTCCTTCTGATATCCAATAACGCGCCAGATCGGCGGTCGTTCCGGCGGAAAATTGACTATCCCGCAGCCGCATCGACACGCGCCGATTCCCAGGCCAGCATGGCCCGCTTGACCGGCAGGCCCCAGTGATAACCACCCAATGCCCCTGATTTGCGCAATGCACGGTGGCAGGGGATCAGCCAACTGACCGGGTTGCGCCCCACGGCCGTACCTACCGCACGCACCGCCTTTGGTTTGCCAATCGACTGCGCGATTTCGGAATAAGTGGTCACATGGCCCGACGGGATGGTCAGCAGTGCCTCCCAGACTTTCAGCTGAAACGGCGCGCCAATCATGTGCAGCTGTGTTTCACCCGTCATCCCCAGCGCCGCCATGGCCCATGGGCGCAATGCATCCGCGCTTTCCCTGAAATCGGCACGGGGCCAGCGTGACCGCAAATCATCCATTGCCGCTTCCGCACCGGCCTCTGCTGCGAAGGCCAGACCGCAGATGCCCCTGTCGGTCCCCATCACAAGGGCCGGGCCAAAGTGGCTGTCAAACCAACCCCAGTTGATCGTCAGGCCGGCCCCGTCGCGGGCAAAATCGCCGGGGCTCATCGCTTCCCATCGCACAAACAGGTCGTGCAGCCGCCCGCTGCCTGACAGGCCGACCGCATGGGCCGTTTCCAGCGTCGTGAAACGGTCGCGCAGAAGCGCCTTGGCGTGGCCCAGCGTCAGGTATTGCTGATAGCGTTTGGGCGACACACCCACCCAGGTCGAAAAAACGCGTTGAAAATGTGCGGGGCTCATATTCATGTCCGTTGCGAGGTCGGCCAATGACAAGGGCGCGTCACCCGCGTTGTCGATGGCATCGATGGCCCGGCGCATGACCTGATAGTGATATGTCTCTGACTGTTCCATACCCCTGACATTATGCAGGCAGCCGGTCCAATGCGACCCGGAAATTGCGCATCCTGCGCTTGCCCCGCTTGGGCGATCACGGCATACCGGGGCGCATGGCAAAACAGCTTGATTATCACACGATCCGCGAAATATTCACGCGCTTTCAGACGGCTGAGGCCGCACCGAAGGGCGAGCTGGAGCATGTGAACGTCTACACGCTCGTCGTGGCTGTCGCACTGTCGGCGCAGGCCACGGATGCCGGTGTGAACAAGGCGACCCGCACGCTGTTCCAGATCGCCGATACGCCGCAGAAAATGCTGGATCTCGGGTTGGAGGGCGTGACCGAGCACATCAAAACCATCGGTCTCTATCGCAACAAGGCCAAGAACGTCATCAAGATGAGCCAGATCCTGGTGGATGACTACGGTGGTGACGTGCCCAATTCCCGCGCCGCGCTTGAATCGCTGCCAGGTGTGGGGCGCAAGACCGCCAATGTGGTGCTGAACATGTGGTGGGGCCAGCCTGCGCAGGCCGTCGATACGCATATCTTTCGTTTTGGCAATCGCAGCGGTGTGGCCGTGGGCAAGGATGTTGTCGCAGTCGAACGCGCGATTGAGGATCACATTCCTGCCGATTTTCAACTTCATGCACACCATTGGATGATATTGCATGGCCGCTACACTTGCGTGGCACGCAAACCCAAATGCGCGGCCTGTCTGATCCGCGATCTCTGTCTCTATGAGGATAAGAACCTATGAAGAAGTATCAGGTTGTCGGGATCGGCAACGCCATGGTTGATGTCTTGGCCCGCGCCGAAGATGCGTTTCTGGCCGAGGCTGGCGTCGAAAAGGGCATCATGCAGTTGATCGATATGGATCGCGCGGTTGATCTTTATGGCCGCGTCGGCCCCGCGCAAGAGGTCAGTGGCGGGTCTGCCGCCAACACCATTGCCGGGATCGCCCATCTGGGTGGACGCACCGCCTATGTCGGCAAGGTCAAGGATGACCAACTGGGTGCGATCTTTGCCCACGACCTGCGTGCGCAGGGCGCGGATTATGCCACCAGGATGGCCCCAAAGACGGAAGAGGCTGAAACAGGCCGCTGTATTGTCATCGTCACCCCTGATGGGGAGCGGTCGATGAACACCTATCTTGGCGTGACAGAGTTTCTGTCGCCTGACGATATCGACCCGGCCCAGATGGCCGATGCCGAGTGGATTTACCTTGAAGGCTACCGTTTTGACGGGCCTGACAGCCACGCGGCCTTTGCCAAGGCGATTGCCGCCTGCAAGGGTGCGGGCGGGCGCGTGTCAATCACACTGTCCGATCCCTTTTGCATTGAACGCCATCGCGATGCCTTTCGCGACATGATCCGCGATCATGTTGATCTGCTGTTCTGCAACCGTGCTGAAATGCTGTCGATGTATCAGACCGATGACTTCGATGCCGCGCTGGCGCAGGCCGCAGCGCATGTCGGGATCATCGCCTGCACCGATAGTGCGGATGGTGTGCATGTCCTCTCAGATGGCCAGCGCTGGCATGTGCCTGCGGTGCCGACCCAGATCGTGGATGCCACAGGGGCGGGGGATCTCTTTGCTGGTGCGTTCCTCTGGGGTTTGACGAATGGGTACGATCTGGAAACTTGCGGCAAGATGGGCAACCTCGCCGCGTCAGAGGTGATCAGCCATATCGGCGCGCGGCCCCAGGCTGATCTGATGGCGATGTTCAGGGATCAGGGGCTAGTCTGAGCCATAGCGCATCGAGCGCGTCGATTTCATCGACATCAAAACGGTCTTCTTCTTTCCAGTATTTGCCGGACGGCACGATGTAGTCGAGTGTGGCCTCTTGCTTGAGGGCTGCATCAATCGCCGCGGCATCCAGCGCCAGCGGTTGGGCCCCGGCCGCTGTCTCTGGCGTGGCGCGCGGAAAGACCAGCCTGCTTGCATCAGACGACAGGTTCACCATCGCACAGCCCTGTCGCGCGGCCAGTGCCAGCAGCCGGGCTGATTTCGCTTCCAGCGAGCGCAGGCTGACATCGACACGCAGGGGGTCCGGCGCACCCTGCCCATAGAAATGTGTGCTGCCGCTTGGCGCATAGACCATATCGCAGCCCAGCATGGCGATCACTTTCGGACGCAGCGCCCCCAGCGCCCAGTAGGCGGCAGTAAAGGCCATGGTCCCGCCAGCATAGACAAAGCCGCCGTAGGTGTTTTGCACCGGCACGTAATCCTTGGCCCGCACGATGCGCTGGTCAGGGCGCAGATCGACCGGCATCCGTTCAGCCGGGAAATCGTCAGGATGGATCAGATCATCCCAGTCCGGGCGCACCGCCCAGGCGTTGTTGATCGCAACAATCCTGTCGAATGGCGCGCGGGGCCAGTTCCGGCAGGTCACGACATTCGGGCCACTGCCAAGGATCAGAACAACAGTCATGCGCCGCTGCGTCCGGACTTCTTTTGTTCAAAAATATCCTCGGGGGTAAGGCCGCAGGCCAAGGGGGCAGACAGCCCCCTTTCTGACGGTGCCATCATGCGCATCTACTGGCCAAGCTTGGCATGGACCTCATCCAGATCAATCTCGCCGATCGGCATCTTGTTTGCGGGATTTTCAAAGTCGTATTTGAAGATGCGGAAATCCTTTTTGTACATCTCATAGACCAGATGCATCGACAGATCGTCGAAGTAGTCGGCGACCGGATGCGCCCGTTTCGGCCCGTGACCTTCGCTTTCGTTAAAGCGCGGTATGTCGGTCAGCGTGATCGGATGCGCGGTCTCGGTCCGGTCCAGCACGCCTTGCATGCCGTCGTTGAACTTCTCGGTCCAGAAAATGTGATCATAACGCCCGCCATTCACAATGAATGTCGAGATATGGCCAGACATCGCGGACCAGTGGATGTCAGGCTCCATCGGGCGGCGCCAGCGGATGGTGTCGCGGGCAAACAGCAGGAACCGCCGAAAGCTTTTGATCTGGTCGAACTCAAAGCCGGTTTCCGGGTCGCCCACCTCAATCCCGTATTTCTGGATCAGCAGCGGAACAAGATTGCCGCGGTAGTATTTGCCGTTGCGCTGAACGCCGCAAATCTTGTCAAAGAAGGACGACAGAATACGGGTGTAAGGATTGCGCACACAGGTAAAGGCAAAGCTTTCATGCCCCCGCACGTTCTTGCGGATCACATCCTGACTGTGATCCAGCGCCCATTTATGGATGCCCGATTTCGCGTCGTGAATATCGCCGTCAAAGAACTGACCATGGTCAGAGTGATACATGATCTGACCAATGGTCGAGCAGGCGCATTTCGGCACAACGCGGTACACCATGCTTTCGCTGGTTGTCATCCATGTGCCGGGAAAATTGGCCACTGCTGCTGCTCCTTCGCGCTTACCCCCTTTAAGAGCAAAGAAAGCCTGTCACTTCAATGTCTCTTCGCGCTATGACACCAAAGAACACAAACCCGCTGAGTGAGACCGGCAAGCTATGGCCCGCATCGCCTTTATTCTTCTGTGCCACAAGAACGCCGATGCCATCGTGCAGCAGGCCGAACAGCTGACGGCGGCAGGCGACTATCTGGCGATCCATTTTGATGCATCCGCCTCTGCTGCTGACTATCAGACCATACAGGACGGGCTGGCCGAGAACCCCAATGTCGTCTTTGCCAAACGCCGCGTGAAATGCGGCTGGGGCGAGTGGAGCCTGGTTGAGGCAACATTGCAGGCTGTCGCCGCGGCGGAAGAGGCCTTTCCGCGCGCCACGCATTTCTACATGGTTTCCGGTGATTGCATGCCGATCAAATCAGCCGCCTTCGCCCATGCGATGCTGGACCGCAACGATGTGGACTACATCGAAAGCTATGATTTCTTTGACAGCGACTGGATCAAGACAGGGTTCCGCGAAGAACGCCTGATCTATCGTCACTACTTCAACGAACGCACCCAGAAACGCCGGTTCTATGCGGCGCTGGCCTTGCAGGAAAAGCTGAAGATCACCCGCGCCATTCCGTCCGATGTGCAGATCATGATTGGCTCGCAGTGGTGGTGTCTGCGCCGCCGCACGGTCGAGGCGATACTCGAATTTGCGCGCACCCGCCGCGACGTCATGCGCTTTTTCCGCACCACCTGGATCCCGGATGAGACGTTTTTTCAGACCCTTACCCGCCATCTGGTGCCCGGACGCGAGATTGAAAACCGCACGCTGACCTTTCTGATGTTCACTGACTACGGAATGCCGGTGACATTCTATAACGACCACTATGATCTTCTGCTGGGGCAGGATGGTCTGTTCGCCCGCAAGATCAGCGCAGAGGCGTCAGACCTGCGCGACAAGCTCGGAACACTTTATGCCGGTGATCAGATGGCATTCACCATATCGGATGAAGGGCGCAACCTGTTCCGCTTTCTGACAGGGCGGGGCCGCATCGGCCGCCGCTTTGCCCCGCGCTTCTGGGAGGCT
>JAHDGO010000016.1 GCA_020627605.1 Yoonia sp. | reverse complement strand
CGCAGGCTCTGGCGCCTGGGCGGAATATGCCATGACAGAGGCCAGCAATCTTGTCCCTTGCCGCCCCGATCTGGCAGAAGTCGACGCGGCCAGCCAGCTGGTCAACCCACTGACGGCCATCGCGATGTTTGATCTGGTCAAGGAAAGCCGCGCCGAAAGCTTTGTACTGAACGCCGCAGGCTCACAGCTTGGCAAGCTGTTGATCGCGCTGGGCCGGGACAATGGCGCGGCCTCGATTGCCGTGGTGCGGCGCGCGGAACAGGCGGAAGCCCTGAAGGCATTGGGCGCGGCAGCGGTGATCGTATCGGCAGCGGATGACGCCATGGATCAGGCCAAAACCGCCTTTCATGCGCATCCGCCTGCAATCCTGCTGGACGCGGTAGGTGATCAGTTTACCGCCGATCTGTTCTTTGCCATGCCCAAGCACAGTACATGGGTCACCTATGGCAAACTTGGCAAGGAAGCCCCGGCCCTGACCCAGATCGGGCAGCTGATTTTCATGAACAAACGGATTGAGGGCTTTTGGCTGACCCGCTGGATGAAACAGGTGGGGGCCGACCGGGTGCGCGCCGGGTTCGTGGAAATCCAGGAGCGATTTATCAATGGCGACTGGGTCACGGATGTTGCCGGGATCGTGCCGCTGTCGCAGGCGATGGACGCGCTGCCTGCCATGATGGCGCAGCCCGACGGCAAGACCTTCATTGATCCGCGGCAGTAGGCGGCACCCGACAGGTTTGACCAGATCATGGAAAGCTGGTCGGCGGTACCGCAGCATAAGTGTGCCTTGCCGCGACGCACTCTGTTGAAAAACACCGCCCGCGTTGCTAATTTTGGGATATGCCCGGCGCCGGGGCCATGACGGCGCGATTTAAGGAGGACAATGCACTGTCTCTTTCTACAGCGGCTGACACGTCAGCCAAAGCCGGGGCGCCAGCGATGAGCGACGCGCCAACCGCAACCAGCGAACGCCTGCTCGCGGCGGTCCTGAAATCCCTTGATGACGACAAAGGCGAAGACATCGTGCAGATCGACCTGCGCGGCAAGTCAGAGATGGGCGACTATATGGTCATCGCCTCTGGCCGCTCCACCCGTCAGGTCACGGCGATGGCTGAAAAGCTGGCCGATCGGGTCAAGCAGGATTTCGGCATCGTGTCCAAGACCGAAGGCAAGGACACCGGCGACTGGGTCCTGATCGACACTGGCGACGTGATCGTTCACATCTTCCGCCCTGAAGTGCGCGAGTTCTATCAGCTTGAAAAGATGTGGCAGCCCGGGGCGGCTAACGCCGTCTGATGCGGGTGCAAATCTGCGCTGTGGGCCGTCTGCGCAAGGGCCCCGAGCGCGACCTTTATGACGACTACCTGACCCGGTTTGACCGGACCGGCCGCGCGCTGGCGCTGGGCCCTGCGCAACTGATCGAGGTTGAGGACAAGAAGGGCGGCGGCATGGCGGGCGAGGCCGCGCTGTTGCAGAAATCAATCCCCGATGGCGCGTTGATCTGCGCCCTTGATGAACGCGGCAAGCTGATGTCCTCGCCGGATTTCGCCGATCTGCTGGCCCGCTGGCGCGATCAGGGGCGGCAGGATGTCAGTTTCATCATTGGCGGGGCTGACGGCATTGACCCGGAGTTGCGCGCACAGGCTGATGCATCGCTGAGTTTTGGCAAGATGGTCTGGCCCCATATGCTGGTCCGCGTGATGCTGGCCGAACAGCTGTACCGTGCGGCATCTATCCTGTCAGGTGGACCCTATCATCGGGCTTGAGGAGCCTCCGGGGGCGTTTATTTGGGCAAGATGACAAGGCTTGGTTCCCCTCTGCCGCGTGCTGCGGTAGAGAGGGGAAAATGCAAAAGAGAGCGGACCGATGACCACACCGAAACCTGTTGTGCTGTGTATTCTGGACGGCTGGGGCCTGCGCGAAGAAAGTGATGGCAACGCACCGAAACTGGCCAGGACGCCCAATGTCGATAAGGTCATGCAGGGCCCCCATGCGCAGCTATTGACGCACGGCAATGATGCGGGTCTGCCCAGCGGGCAGATGGGCAATTCAGAGGTGGGCCACACCAATATCGGCGCTGGCCGGGTCGTGGCCATGGATCTGGGGCAGATTGAACTCTCCATTGAGGATGGATCGTTCTTTGAGGCCGATGCCTTGCAGGCCTTCTTCGCGAAGATGAAAAACAGCGGCGGCACCGCGCATTTGATGGGTGTGGTGTCCGATGGCGGCGTGCATGGGCACGTCGATCATATCATCGCCGCGGCCAAGGCGGTCACCGACGCAGGTGTGCCCGTGGCCATCCACGCGATCACCGACGGGCGTGACGTGGCCCCGCAATCGGCAGAAACATTCATGGCCGATCTGCTGGACCGCTTGCCTGACGGCGCGCGCGTCGCCACAGTCATTGGCCGCTATTTCGCCATGGACCGTGACAACCGCTGGGACCGGGTCGAAAGGGCTTACAACGCCATGATCAAGGGGCAGGGCGACAGCGCCGCCGATCCGCAGGCCGCGATTGCTGCGGCCTACAGTGCCGACAAGACAGATGAGTTCATCCCCGCCACGGTCATTGGTGACTACAGCGGTCTGGCGGCGGGTGACGGGTTCTTCTGTCTCAACTTCCGCTCTGACCGTGCACGCGAAATTCTTGCGGCGATTGCGGCCCCTGATTTTGACGGGTTCGACCGCGATCAACCCGATCTGGCCGCGCGTCTGGGCATGGTCACCTATTCCGACAAACACGACGCCTGGTTCGACACAGTGTTCCCCAAGCGCGATATCCAGAACACGCTGGGGGCCTGGGTCGCCAAACACGGGCTGCGCCAGTTCCGGCTGGCAGAGACGGAAAAATACCCGCATGTGACCTTCTTTCTGAACGGCGGGATCGAGACACCGGAAGACGGTGAAGATCGTCATATGCCGAAATCCCCCAATGTCGCCACCTATGACATGCAGCCCGAAATGTCGGCCAGCGAGGTCACCGAGAAATTCGTCTGGGCGATTGAACAGGGCTATGACCTGATCGTCACGAATTACGCCAACCCCGACATGGTGGGTCACACCGGCGATCTGGACGCTGCGATCACGGCGTGCGAGGCCGTCGATCAGGGCCTTGGTCAGGTGCTTGACGCGCTGGACAAGGCCGGTGGCGCGATGATCGTGACCGCCGATCACGGCAATTGCGAAACCATGATTGATCCCGAAACCGGCGGCCCGCATACGGCCCATACGCTGAACCCTGTGCCGGTGGCGCTTGTTGGTGGTCCGGCGGGCGTGTCCTTGCGTGACGGGCGGCTGGCCGATCTGGCACCGACCGTGCTGGACCTGATGGGGCTTGATCTGCCTGATGAGATGACCGGTAAGAGCCTGATCCAAAGATGATCCGCATCGCCGCCATCATCGCGCTACTGGCAGGCCCGCTTTGGGGGCAGGAGGCCGCACAACAGGCGGCCGCAGCCCTGCGCGCGGCAGAGGCGCAGTTGCAGTCGGCAGACACCGCGCGCGACCGGATCGCTGCCCTGACCGAAACGGTGCGCGCCTATGAGGCCGGCCTGTCAGCCATGCGCGCGGGCCAACGCGACATCGCGCTGCGCGCAGACGAGATCACGATAACGCTGGAAGACCGGCGCGGCGCGCTGTCGCGCCTGCTGGGCGTGCTGACGGCAATCAGCAAAACGCCGGAACCGGTGCGTCAGTCCCATCCGCAAGGGCCGTTGCAGACGATCCGTGCCGGTATGCTGGTCGCCGATGTCACACCAGCGATTGAAGCGGAAATCGTCGGCCTGCGCACCCTTCTGGCAGAGGCGGCCGCACTGCAAAGCGAACAGGACGCCGCCGCCGCGACATTGGCCGAAGGCCTGCAAGGCGCGCAGGCCGCGCGCGCGGCCCTTGGGCAGGCCGTATCCGAACGCACCGATCTGCCAGCCCGGTTTGAGGATGATCCAGTGCAGACCGCACTTTTGGTGGCCAGCGCCCAGACCCTCGGCGACTTCGCGGCAGAGATTGCGGCCACACGCCCCGATGCAGCGGCGACGCTGGTTGCGTCCGGCGATCTCCCATTGCCGGTTGACGGCATTGTTCTGCCGGACGACGGCAGCGGACGCCCCGGCGTGCGTCTGGCCGCTCCGCCCCGCGCGCTGGTCACAGCACCGGCTGACGCGACAATCCTGTTTCAGGGTCAGCTTCTGGACTACGGCAATGTCGTCATTCTGGAACCGGCGACGGATGTGATGTTTGTGCTCGCAGGCTTTGCCGAGGTCTTTGGCACCGCCGGGCAGGTCCTGCCTGCTGGCGCGCCAATCGGGCTTCTGGGCGATGGCGCCGGTCCTAATGACGGGATTTTGACTGAAAACCTGCCGGTTGTCAGTGGCGAAACAGCGCAGGCCCTTTATCTCGAAGTACGGGACGGGCAAACTCCCGTAAATCCTGACGCATGGTTCGCGTTGGAGTAGCGATAGGATCGAAGATGAAAAAGATTGTGATGGCCGCAACAGGCGGTGCGCTTTTGGGGCTGGTAACGACAAGCCAGATTGCAGGCCCGTTGTTGGCGCAGGAAGCGGCATCAAACACCAGCGTGTATGAGCAGCTTGACCTGTTCGGCGATATTTTCGAACGCATCCGGGGCAGCTACGTCGAAGAGGTCGATGACGCCGCACTGATCGAGGCCGCGATCAACGGCATGCTGACATCGCTTGATCCACACTCCAGCTATCTGTCGCCGGATGATGCCGCCAAGATGCGCGTCAGCACATCGGGCGAGTTTGGTGGCCTTGGTATCGAGGTCACGCAGGAAGAAGGCTGGGTCAAGGTCGTCTCGCCCATGGATGGCACGCCTGCGGATGCGGCGGGCGTCGTGGCCGGTGACTTTATCACCGCCGTCGATGGCGAAAGCGTGCTGGGCCTGACCCTGAACGAGGCCGTTGAACTGATGCGCGGCCCTGTCGGGTCGGAAATCATCATCACGATCGTCCGCGAAGGAGAGGTTGAACCCTTTGACGTCTCTATCATTCGTGACACGATCAAACTGACGGCCGTGCGCAGCCGCTCTGAGGGCAACGCCGTTGTGCTGCGCGTGACGACATTCAACGAACAGACATTCCCCAACCTGCAGGAAGGCATCACCGAACAGGTCGAGGCCGCAGGCGGTTTCGACAATATCGACGGCATCGTGCTGGACCTGCGCAACAACCCCGGCGGTCTGCTGAGCCAGGCTGTCTATGTATCTGACGCCTTCCTTGATGCGGGCGAGATCGTCTCGACCCGTGGGCGCGAGGCGTCCGACGGTGACCGTTTCAATGCAACACCCGGCGATCTGGCACAGGGCAAGCCCATTGTCGTGCTGATCAACGGTGGCTCTGCCTCTGCCTCTGAAATCGTGGCGGGCGCGTTGCAGGATCACCGCCGTGCAATCGTTGTCGGCACGAACTCTTTCGGCAAGGGCTCTGTCCAGACAGTGATCCCGTTGCAGGGCGATGGCGCGATGCGGTTGACAACTGCGCGCTATTACACGCCATCGGGCCGGTCCATTCAGGCGCTGGGCATTTCGCCTGACATCATCGTTGAACAGCCGCTGCCGCGTCTGGATGACGCGGCTGAAGAGGATAGCGGCACCCAGCGGTCAGAGGCCGGTCTGCGTGGATCGCTGGCGAACGACAGCCTGTCAGAGGATGAGATCGACCAGATCGAAGAAGACCGCGCCCGGGCAGAAGCCGCAGCTGCCCTGCGCGAGGATGACTACCAACTGGCCTATGCCATTGATATCCTCAAAGGCCTGAACGCATTGGGTCCACTGGCTGACGCGGCAGAATAGAGGCGGTTTCACGCTGACGTGACTGGCGCCCGGCAAACGGGCGCTACCTTTGATGCAGGTATTTTGCCGCAATCACAGGGAGATCCCATATGTCCACATTGACCCGCCGCCGCCTGATGGCATCCGGTGCGGCCTTGCCACTGGCCGGATTGGCCGCAGGCACCGCGCAGGCTGAGGCCCCGATGCAAGGCGCCAGCTTTGCCACCCACCGCCGCTTCACGATCGGCGATTTCGAAGTGACGACCATTCTTGGCGGCACGACACCGCGCGAAAATCCGCAAGGCATCTTTGGCATGAACGTCAGCGCCGAGGAATTTGCAGAGGTCAGCCGCGACAATTTTCTTTCGACCGACGCATCGCAGTTTTTCTTCACGCCGACCCTTGTGAACACCGGGTCAGAGCTGATCCTCTTTGACACCGGACTGAACGCTGATGCGACCACTGCTGCGCTGGCGGGGGCAGGCTATGCCGCCGATCAGGTCGATGTGGTGGTTCTGACCCATATGCACGGCGATCACATCGGCGGGTTGATGAAGGATGGCGCGCCGACCTTTGCCAACGCCCGTTATGTCACCGGTCAGGCCGAATATGATCACTGGGCCGGCGCCGAAAACGAAGGGTTCGAGGCAAACGTGCGCCCGATGGCCGAGATGATGACATTCCTTGGCGATGGCGATGATGTCGTCAGCGGCGTGACCGGCATGGCGGCCTTTGGCCATACGCCCGGCCACATGGTCTACCGCCTTGATAGCGCTGGACAGGGGTTGGTGATCTTTGCGGATCTCGCGAACCATCCGGTCTGGTCGCTGGCGCGCCCTGACTGGGAGGTGCGTTTTGACTCCGATAAAGAGGCCGCGGCGGCATCCCGCCGCAACGTGCTTGGCATGATCGCGGCAGACCGCATTCCCGCCATCGGCTACCACATGCCATTCCCCGCAGTGGGCTATGTCGCCACCGGCAGCGGCGATGCGGCGTTCCACTGGGTGCCGGAAGCCGGGCAACTGATGGGATGATGGACTTGATGCGCAGTTTCCTGGTGGCTCTGGCCCTGCTTGCGGCTGGTGGTTCGGCCTTCGCCGCTGATCAGATGCAGAACCGTGATATTGCCAATGGCGAAGTGCTTTATCAGGAAAACTGCGCGGCCTGCCACGGCGCGCGGCTGGAAGGTCAGGCCAATTGGCAGACCCGCAATGCCGATGGCACCATGCCAGCGCCGCCGCATGACGAAAGCGGGCATACATGGCATCACGACAACCAGTTGTTGTTCGACTATACCGCGCTTGGTGGACAGGGGGCGCTGGCGGCACGGGGCATAACGGATTTTCAAAGCGCCATGCCCGGTTTTGCCGAAACCCTGACCGAAGAAGAAATCTGGGAGGTGCTGGCCTTTATCAGGTCAACATGGCCCGAACGCGTGCAGCGGGCGCAGGACGCCCGCAACCCGCCGCATGACTAGGATCACGCCTTGGCGCGTTCTCCGCTTGGATCATAGAAAGGTTTGGACGACACCTCTGCCCTGACCCGGCGGCCCGCCACGTCGATTTCATAGGTGGAGGCCAACACATCGGCCAGCTTTTCCCCCTTGCAGGGGACATAACCCATGCCCATGGCCGCGCCAACATGATGACCATAAGCGCCAGAGGTCAGGTAGCTGACAATCTCACCGTCGCGCAGCACAGGTTCTGCATGATAAAGCAGCGGTTCGGGATCGGTCAGCTTGAACTGCAACAGACGCATGTTCAGACCCTCATCCTGCTTTTTCAGGACGGCGTCGCGGCCCATGTAATCGGCTTTGTCCTTTTTGACGGCAAAGCCCAGTCCGGCCTCCATCACGTGATCCTCTGACGTGATATCATGGCCGAAATGGCGGAAGCCCTTTTCGATCCGGCAGGTATCCATCATATGCATCCCGCACAGGCGCATGCCGAAATCAAACCCTGCACCGGCCAGCGTTTCGAACACATGGCCCGCCTGATCGGCAGAGACATAAACCTCCCACCCAAGCTCACCCACATAGGTGACGCGGTGGACACGGGCCAGCCCCATGCCGATTTCGATCTCTTGGGCGGTGCCGAAGGGGTTTGTCTCATTCGAAAAGTCATTGGGCGACACGGCCTGCAGCAATTCGCGTGACCGGGGCCCCATGACCGCCAATACGCCTTCACCGGCAGTGACATCCATGATGGTGACGTCGAAATCCTTGGCGCGCGCGATACGTTCCATCCATATCTGATCGGCCAGACGCGTCGCAGCAGGGGTCACGACCAGATAGTCATGCTCACCCAGCCGCGTGACGGTCACATCCGCCTCGATCCCCGCCCTGCTGTTGAGGAATTGGGTATAGACGATCTTGCCCACCGGCACGCTGTAGTTGCCGCCCCCCACATAGTTCATGAAGGCCTCAGCCGCGCGTCCGGCAACGCGGATTTTGCCGAAAGATGACATGTCATACATGCCGACGTTCTGGCGGACGGCCATATGTTCTTCACGGACATTGTCAAAGAAGTTCTGGCGCTTCCAGCTGTACTGATACTCGGCCTCTTGGTTTTCGCGGGCGAACCAGTTGGCGCGCTCCCACCCCGCCAATTCACCCATCACCGCGCCGCGTTCCTGCAGGTGATAATGGAATGGCGTGCGCCGCACACCGCGCGCGGTCTTTTTCTGCAGATAGGGGAAGTGGTCGGCATAGAGCAGTCCCAGCGTTTCGGTGGACCGTTCCCGCAGATAGGTCTTGTTGCCCTGAAAAGGCTGCATGCGGCTGATATCCACGTCGCCCAGATCAAAAGGTTTTTCACCGGCTTCCATCCATTGCGCCAGCGCCTGCCCGGCACCGCCAGCGGACTGAATCCCGATGGAGTTAAAGCCAGCCGCGACCCAGAAATTATCCAGCTCTGGTGCAAGACCAAGGTGATAGGCGTCGTCAGGGGTGAAGCTTTCGGGGCCGTTAAAGAACGTATGGATGCCTGCCTCTGCCAGCATTGGCATGCGTTCCACCGCCTGTTCCAGGATCGGCTCGAAATGGTCGAAATCCTCTGGCAGCTGGTCGAATTCGAAATCGCCGGGGATATCCAGCCGCCAGGGTTTGGCCACGGGCTCAAAGGCGCCAAGCAGCATCTTGCCAGCGTCTTCTTTGTAGTAGGCGCATTCATCCGGCACCCGCAGCACCGGCATCTGGGTCAGTCCGGGGATCGACTCTGTGACGATGTAGAAATGCTCGCAGGCATGCAGCGGGACATTGACGCCAGCCATCTTGCCCACGCTATGACCCCACATGCCGCCACAGTTGACGACATGTTCGGCTGCGATGGTGCCGGTCTCGCCATCCTTGTCTTCCCATGTCACGCCGGTGACGCGGCGCCCTTCCTTACTGATGCCGGTTACCAGCACGCCTTCCTTGACCAGCGCGCCGTTCTGGCGGGCACCTTTGGCCAGCGCTTGGGCGATATTGGCCGGGTCGCCTTGCCCGTCCAGCGGCAGATAGACACCGCCGGTGACACCGTCGATGTTCAGAGGTTCATAGCGCTTCTTGACCTCTTCTGGCGAAATCGGTTCTGCCTCAACCCCAAACGACCGGGCCATGGCGGCCTGGCGGCTGATCTCTTCCAGACGTTCATCGGTCAGGGCTACGGTGATGGACCCGCACCGCTTGAACCCGGTGGCGACGCCAGTTTCGGCCTCCAGATTGCCGTAGAGTTCCTGGCTGTATTTGGCGAGCTTGGTCATGTTCTTGGTGGCCCGCAGCTGCGCGATCAGACCGGCGGCGTGCCAGGTCGTGCCAGATGTCAGCTGTTTGCGTTCCAGCAGAACAACGTCTTTCCACCCCTGTTTCGCCAGATGGTAGGCGACCGAACACCCGATAACACCGCCGCCGATAATCACAACGCGGGCCTGAGTTGGCAGGTTACTCATTCACGTGATCCTTTTCTTCAAACGGGCAGGCGCGGCGCGATGATGCGATGTCCGGCGCCTGTGATGGTTTCAGCCAGTCTGGCAATATGGGCCGGGCCAACCTCGCAACAGCCGCCGACGATGGTGGCACCTGTCGCGATCCAGTCCATGGCAAATGCGGCATAGGCGTCAGGGTCCAGATCCTGCCGTGCGGTCAGCGCGTCGACGGTGGGCTTATCCCCCAGAAAGCCATCGGTGATTTTGACAAAACCGTTGGCATAGCCGCCAAAGGGTTTGTCCGCCGTGGCCAGCACGGCGATGGCATCTGATATTGCCTCTGGCGATGAACAATTGGCCAAGAGGGCCGCGGCGTTGTCCATATGCGGCAATACATCCGCCAATGCCTCGCCAGAGCGGAGCCTTGTGCCATCGTCATCCATCACCGTCAGCGCAACCCAGACAGGTTTGCCAGTCCCATGCGCCGCTTCCAGCACGGCGCGGGCATGGGCGACAGAGGCCACGGTTTCACACAGGATCAGATCAACTTGCGGCGCGAGCAGGGCCGCGACCTCGTGGTAGGTGGCGACGGCCACGTCATGCGGCGGCAACAGGTCAGGGCGGTAGGAGGCCCCAAGCGGACCAAGCGCACCAGCAATGGTGCCCGACCCCTTGGCCTCGGCCAAAGCCGCCGCATAAAGCGCCTCCAGCTGATCGGCCATCGCCGTGCCCTCCAGCCTGTCACGCAGGATGGCGTAGGTGTTGGTCGTCTGCACCGTCGCGCCCGCAGCACGGTAATCGGCATGAACGGCGGCCACCAGACCGGGGTGGTCAATCATCACCTGCGTTGACCACAGCGGCGTTGGCCTGTCACCGGCGCGGTGGATCAGCTCTTGCCCCATGCCGCCGTCAAGAAGGACGATATCAGTCATGGATAAAGCGCCCCGAACCTGGCCACATAGGTGGCGATCATCTCGCCCTCTGTGACGCCGTCATCATAGGGCGGTGTCCAGATTTCGGTAGCAGAGGTCAGCCTGATCGCAACCAGCGCCGTTATCCGCTTTGATAGGTCGCCAAAAATGTCAAACCACCGTGCGATATTGGCGTCATACCAGTCAGTGCCGCGCCGGTTGATGGTGACGGTGCCGGCCGCACGGACGGCCTTGCGCTTGAACGGGTCGACAAAATTGACCTCTGCCACCGGATTGGCCTGCAGATTGTAGCGCGTCCCCGGTGAACGGATATCGCCATAGGCCAGTGTCTGATCGTCCATCACAAGAAATGTGCCCTTGGGCGACACCGCTGGCGTGCCCTCAGGAGTGACGGTGGCCACGAACCCCAAAGGGAACGTGGTGATCAGCTCTTTCATCGGTGCGGTCAGCATCTCAGGCACGGATGCGTTCGTTCTTTGGGTCCCACAGCGGCTGATCTTCCTGCACGGTGGCGGTGTAACGCTCGCCGTAAATTTCGATTTCGACCTTGTTGCCCGGCGCGTTGAGGTCTTCGCGCAGCATGCCCAAGGCGATGCACTTATTCACACGGAAGCCCCAGTCGCAGGACGTCGTCTCGCCGACCTTTTCGTCGCCCTGCCAGATTGGCGACATGTAGGGGGCATCTGCGGGGCCGGGATTGTCGAGGATCAGCATGGCAAAGCCCTTCTTGCGCCCCTTTTGCTTTTCACTCAGCAAGGCGGCCTTACCGGGGAAGTCCTGCGGCTTGTCAAATTTGATGAACCGCTCCATCCCTGATTCCAGCAACGTGTAGTCGGTCGACAAATCCTGCTTCCAGGCGCGATAGCCCTTTTCGATCCGCAATGCATTCAGCGCAAACATGCCAAACGGGGTGGCACCTGCGTCAAGCACCGCATCATAAAGGGCGGGCATATCTGCCATACGGGCGTGGATCTCCCAGCCAAGTTCACCAGCAAAGCTGACGCGTGCCAGTTTGCATTTTGTGCCCGCAACGGTGGCCGGTTGATGGGTCAGCCAGCCAAGCGTCAGGTCGGCATCCGTGCCCATTTTCTCAAACAGCTCACGTGCCTTTGGCCCGGTCACAATCAGGGTCGAGAAATCGCGGGTAATGTCGGTCAGCGTGATGCCTTCGGGCAGATGCTTGTCCAAAAGATCATAGTCATGCCATTGGGCCGAGGCCGCCGTGATCAGCGTGAAATGATCTTCATCATGGCGGATCAGCGACATTTCCGTTAGCAGGCGGCCCTGACTGTCGGGGAAATAGGCCAGATTCATCCGCCCAATCTTTGGCAGGGCACCTGCAATCAGGCCACGCAGAAACTCTGCCGCGCCGGGTCCTGCGAGGTTGAACCGGGAAAAGCCGGGCAGGTCCAGCACGCCAACGCCGTCGCGCACAGCCTCGCATTCTTCTTTCACGCGGGCCTTCCATGGGCCGTTCCGTTCCCATGTCTCGGTCGCTGCGACAGAGGTATCATCGCCATCTTTGGCGAACCAGTTGGCGCGCTCCCATCCGTTGTAAGACCCCATCTGGCCGCCAAGGTCCCGGACCTTCGCGTCAACCGGCGACAATTTCTTGTCGCGCCCGGCTGGCCACATCTTGTGTGGGAAATGCATGCCATATTCATGGCCGTAGGTTTCAAGCGCCTTAGCGTGGCAATAGTCGTGATCGGTGTAATCGGTGTAGCGACGCGGATCGACGGCCCACATATCCATCTCGGTCTCGCCCTCGATCAGCCATTCGGCCATGACCTTGCCAGCACCACCGCCTTGGACGATGCCAAAGGTGAATGAATGTGCCTCAAAGGCGTTTTTGACGCCAGGCATTGGCCCAATCATCGGCAGGCCATCGGGGGCGTAGGGAATGGGGCCGTTGATGTTACGGCCGACGCCACCGGTTCCCAGCACTGGCACGCGCGCCATGGCGTCTTCAATATACCATTCCAGCCTGTCTAGATCGTCAGGGTATAACTGAAAGCTGAAGTCGTCGGGCATCGGGTCGTCCTTGGTCACCCAATGCGCCTTGCAGTTGCGCTCATAGGGTCCCAGGTTCAAACCGTTTTTGTCCTGCCGCAGATAATAGCTGCTGTCCACGTCGCGGATCATCGGGGTCTTTTTGCCGTTTTCCTTGGTCCAGGCTTTGATCTCGTCGATTTCCTCAGTCAGGAAATACTGGTGCGACATGACCACCATCGGCACGTCGCGACCGCCGAAGGGCTTGAACCAGTCACCCACGCGCGCAGCATAGTAGCCAGCGGCATTCACGACCTTTTCGCAGGCGATATCGCCCTTGTCGGTATGCACGATCCATTCGCCGGCGTCGTTTTTCGACACGCCTGTGGCCGGGCAGAAACGCTCAATCCGCGCGCCTAGATCGCGCGCACCCTTGGCAAGGGCCTGGGTCAACTGCGCCGGATCGATATCGCCGTCCAGCGGGTCCCAAAGCACACCGGACAGATCATGGGTTTCGACAAATGGGTTGTAGTTCTTGACCTCATCAATGCCGATCATTTCAAGCGGCAGACCCATGCCGCGTGCCTGACCGGCGACACGTTCAAACTCTTGCCGCCGTTCCTTGGTGTGGCCCAGCCGCAGGGCACCGGTCACGTGATAGTTCATCGGATAGTCGACGTCGTCTGCAAGGGTCCTATACATTTCCAGCGAATAGCGCTGCATGTTCATGACAGCCCAGTTCGGCGCAAAGTTCGGGCAGTTGCCAGCGGCATGCCATGTCGAACCTGCGGTCAGCTCGTTCTTTTCCAGAAGGACGCAATCGGTCCAGCCCTTCTTGGCCAGATGATAAAGGGTGGATACACCCACAACGCCGCCACCAATGATGACAACGCGGGCAGTGGTTGGAAAATCGGCCATCGTGGGGCTCCTCAGTAAGTGTCGATATGTGGCGCGTCGCCGGGCAGGTCGTAATATGTACCTCTGTCCTTGCAGAAGATATGCTTGCCGGGCCTCACGCCGCTGCTGTCGTCAAGCGTGCCGGTCGCGATGTTGATCGCGGCCCCGGAGAGCAGTTGATAGAACAGGCTGCTGCCGCACTGGGTGCAAAATCCACGCTTGGCCCAGTCGGATGAGGCATACCAGGCCAGACCGCGATCCTGCGTCAAGCGAAAGCCGTCAAGCGGGGCCATCACGGCAGACCAGTAATGGCCGCTGGTGCGGCGACACTGGCTGCAATGGCAGAAGGATGCTGTTGCGCTGATGCTGTCGGCCTCATAGGCGACCGCCCCGCATTCACACCGCCCTGTCTGCCCGGCCATCGGCGCCCCCTAATACACAGGCGGCGAGATCACCCAAATGATCTCGCAAGGGGTGTCGCCGGGGTTTTCCCACAGGAAAGACTCTCCGCGCAGGCGGAAACTGTCACCGGCATTCAGGTGAAAGACGCGGTCTGCAATCGTGACGCGGAACTGACCGCTGACGATATAGCACACCTCTTGGGTAGGGCGCGTCAGCGGCTCTGTGATGCGTGATCCCGGCGCAAAGCTGGAATGGATCATCTCAAAGTCATCTGTCAGATCAGGCGACAGCAATGTTTCTGTCAGGCCCTCTGTCCGGCTGCCAATCGGGCGGCGGGCATGGGCGCGCACGACGATCCCCTCTTCCTGAGGCGCGGCATCGACTTGCAGAAAGCTCGACACCGACACATCAAGTATCTCGGCCATGCGGCCCAGATCAGAGATGCTGGGATAGGATTTGTCACGTTCAACCTGGCTCAGCCAGCCGACGGAGCGGCCCATCGCCTCTGACAGGGCGATCAGTGTCAGCCCACGGGCTTTGCGCAAGGCACGGATGTCCTTGCCCAACGACGGTACGGTTGGCGCGTCACTTCCCATGAAAGATCGGTGAAAAATAGACATCAAATTTCATATATCTGAGTCGCTCCCTTTCTCAAACGCTTTTCATCGGCCCGATCGCAGAAAAAACATCCGCCAAAATCGCTTCCAACCGTGCAGCATCGTGGTGATCAAATGCGTCAGGCTGATCACTGTCGATGTCAAAGACACCCAATACTGTCCCATCTGCGGCAAAGACCGGCAAGACCAGCTCTGACCGGGTGCTGGACGCGCAGGCGATATGACCCGGAAACGCGTCGACATCCGGTACCAGTTGCACAGCACCGGTGCGGGCCGCCGCCCCGCAAACGCCCCGCGAAAACGGGATCACGAGGCAGCCGTGACCACCCTGATAGGGGCCGATCTTCAGCAGCTCTGGGGCCACCACCCGGTAAAACCCGGTCCAGTCAAAACGGTCGTCACTGTGGTGCACCTCGCAGGCGACGGTCGCCATCAGCGAAACAACATCGTCCTCGCCTGTGGTCAGCGCGGCAATGGTCTGGGCCAGCGTGTCATAGTCAACGCGCGTCATCTGACACCTCCAGAACAATCTTGCCGGTATATCCTTTGGCAGCAAAGGCCGCTTGTGCCGCAGCAATCGCGCGCAGGGGATATACCTCTGCCACCAGCGGCTTGATCGCTCCGGCTTCAATCAATCTAACCAGATTTGCAAACACAGCAGGTTCCAGCACGGTGCAGCCGAAAAACGACAGATCCTTGAGGTACAGTGTGCGCACATCAAGGGTCACCAGCGGGCCGCCCACGGCACCCGCCACCGCATAGCGTCCCTTGGGACGCAAGATGTCGAGCAACACGGGCCACCCATCGCCCGCCACAAGATCAATCACCACGTCCACGGCATTGGACCCCAGTGCAGCAAGCTGGTCAGTGCCGCGCAGGATGATCCGGTCAGCGCCCAAATCCCGCAGCGTATCGGCCTTGGCGGCAGAGGTCACCGCCACCACATGCGCCCCGCGCGCCTTGGCCAGTTGCACCGCGGCCGATCCGACCCCGCCGGATGCCCCGGTGATCAACACGGTTTCGCCCGCCTGCAGCCTGGTGCGGGTCAGCATGTTTTCAGCGGTGGAATAGGAACAGGGGAAAGAGGCCAGAGCGACGTCGCTCAAACTGCGATCGATCGCATAGGCATGGCGTGCCGCCACGACGCAGTATT